>NZ_JAMHIU010000039.1:0-32576 GCF_023896895.1 Micromonospora sp. CPM1 | reverse complement strand
CAACCGCCGCACCACAGAAGGCCGCACCCCAGCCGAGATCACCCGCAGCCTCAAACGCTACATAGCCCGCCAAATCTGGCGCACCCTCGAAGCCACCACTTGACAGCCACCTTCACAGATCTTGCAGTTTGGGCCCTCGTCACGCCCTTTCTGTGGGGCTTTGTCGGGGCCAAAAGTGCAAGATCGCGGAGTCGGGGGGAGGGTGGGTCAGGAGCGGAGGTAGGAGGCGCCGTTGAGGTCGATGATGGTGCCGGACGCCCACTCGGCCTCGGGGCTGGCGAGCCAGTGCACCGCCGCGGCGATCTCCTCCGGCCGGGCCACCCGCTGGAACGGGGACTGGGCGCGTACCGCCTCGCCCCGCTCGCTCTTCAGGTGCTCGTTGGTCATGTCGGTCTCGACGAAGCCGGGCGCCACGCAGGCCACCCCGATGCCGTACGGCGCCAGCGCCACCGCGAGCGACTGGGCCATCGCGTTCATCCCGGCCTTGCTGGCCCCGTACGCCGGGTTGGCCGGCTCACCCCGGAACGCGCCCCGGGACGACACGTTCACGATCCGGCCCCCGCGTTCGCGCATGTGCTGCGCGGCGCACCAGGCGGCGTTGGCGGCGCCGACCAGGTTGGTGTCGAGCACCTCCCGCCACCGCGCCCGCCACTGCTCGTAGCTGCTCTCGAAGACCGGGTGCGGCGGATCGGCCGGCCCGAACACGCCCGCGTTGTTGACCAGCACGTCGAGACCGCCGAGCCGCTGGGCCGCCTCGTCCACCATGGCGCGTACCGCGTCGGCGTCGGCCAGGTCGGCGCGTACCACCACGTGCCCGTCGCCGGGCAGTTCGGCGCGCAGCCGCTCCGCCAGTTCGGCCGAGTCCCGGTGGTGGATCGCCACCCGGTCCCCGCCGGCGGCGAACGCCCGCGCCACCGCCCGTCCGATGCCCCGCGAGGCCCCCGTCACCAGCACCGCCCGTCCCGACATGGCGGCCATCCTGCCGTATCGGGCCGGTCCGCCCGGCGGTGCCCCCGCCACGCTCGGGGCGCCCGTCCTTACACTGCTGCGATGGACTGCCTCTTCTGCCGGATCGTCGCCGGGGAGATTCCGGCCACCATCGTCCGCGAGACCGCCACCACCCTGGCCTTCCGGGACATCGACCCGAAGGCGCCCACCCACGTGCTGGTGATCCCGAAGGAGCACTACGCGGACGTGGCCACGCTGGCCCAGGGCGCGCCCGAGCTGGCCGGCGAGGTGCTCCAGACCGCCGCCGTGGTGGCGGAGGAGGAGGGCCTGACCGTGGACGGGTTCCGGCTGATGTTCAACACCGGCCCGTACGGCGGCCAGGAGGTCTTCCACGTGCACGCCCACCTGCTCGGCGGCGCGCCGCTCGGCCCGATGCTCTGCCGATGACCGACGTCTCCGACCGGCTCGGCCGGATGGTGCGCCAGGCGCAGGCCACCGGGCGGATCCCGGCGGTGTCGGCCGCCCTGCACCGGGCCGACCGGCCGCTCTGGACCTGCACGGTGGGCGACACCGGCAACGACACCCCGCTGGGGGCGGAGACGGTGTTCCGGATCGGCTCGGTCACCAAGACCTTCACCGCGGCGCTCGTCATGCAGTGCCGCGACGACGGCCTGCTCGACCTGGACGACCCGATCGGGCGGCACCTCGACCTGCCCGCGCACGGCGAGGCGACGGTACGCCGGCTGCTGTCGCACACCGCCGGCCTGCAACGCGAGCCGCACGGCGACGTGTGGGACAGCCTGCGCGCCCCGGCCGTCGACGAGATGCTGGCCGACCTGGCCCGGGTCGAGCGGGTGCTGCCCACCGGCCGGCGCTTCCACTACTCCAACCTCGGCCTGGCGCTGCTCGGCGAGGCGGTCGCCCGGCTGCGCGGCGGCACCTGGGCCGAGGTGCTGGCCGACCGGGTGCTCGGCCCACTCGGGCTGACCGCCACCGGCCCGCACCCGACCGAGCGCGCCGCGACCGGGTTCCTGGTCGACGCGTACTCCGACGAGGCCCACCCGGAACCACCCGCCGACTTCGGCGCGGTGGCCCCCGCCGCGCAGCTCTGGAGCACCGCGACGGACATGGCCCGCTGGGCCGCGTTCCTGGCCGACCCGGCGGCGGTGGACCCGGACGGCGCGGTGCTCGCCGCGACGACTGTCGAGGAGATGCGCTGGCCGCTCACCCCCACCGACGAGTCGGTCTGGGCGGCCGGCTTCGGGCTGGGGCTGATCCTGGTTCCGCAGCCGGAGCGGGTGACCCACGTGGGCCACGACGGCGCGATGCCCGGATTCCTCGCCGCCGTCTACGGGCGGCGCGGCGGGCAGGGCACCGCCGGGGCGATGGGCGCCGCCGTGCTCGGGTCGTCCGGCACCGGCGTGGAGGTGTTCGACCTGTCCCACCGGCTGCTGGCCGCCGCCGCCGAGCACGACCCGGCGGAGATCGAGCCGTGGCGTCCCGGCCCGCCCGCCCCGGACCACCTGCGCGGCGTGCTGGGCCGCTGGTGGGGCGAGGGCTTCGAGTACGTCTTCTCCTGGCACGACGGGACGCTGCGGGCGCGTGGCGCGGACGACCCGGCCGGGAAGCCGCCCGCCGTGTTCGCGCCGCTGCCGGACCGGCCGGACGTGTTCCGCACGGTCTCCGGCCGCGAGGTGGGGGAGCTGCTGCGGCTGACCCGCGACGAGCGCGGCGTGGTGGTCCGGATGCACTGGGCGACCTACCGGTTCACCCGCACCCAGGAGACCTTCGACGGGTACGACTTCCGCGTCGGCGACTGACCGGCGAGCACCGGAAATGGGCGCGGTGCGTACGGTGCCGACCCGATACGATGGGAGGTAACCGTTCGCCGCGCCACCAGGGCCCGGCGCCCGAGAAGCGGAGAGCAGGTGGCGCAGGGCCCGACGGGCCCGACCTATGACCGGCACCCCACCTCCCGGCACGCCGCGTGTGCAGACCAGGATCACGGTCCCCGACCAGAAGATCATGGTGAACCTGCTCGGCGCGGGCGACGAGATCCTGCGGCTCGTCGAGCGCTCGATCGACAGCGACGTCCACGTCCGCGGCAACGAGATCACCATCACCGGCGCCCCCGCCGACAACGCCCTCGCCGAGCGCCTCTTCAGTGAGCTGCTCGAACTGATCGAGAAAGGCGAGACCCTGACCACAGACGCGGTACGGCGTACCGTCGGCATGCTCGAGCAGGGCGGCGCCGAGCGGCCCGCCGAGGTCCTGACGCTCAACATCCTCTCCCGGCGCGGCCGCACCATCCGTCCCAAGACGCTGGGGCAGAAGAAGTACGTCGACGCGATCGACGCCCACACCATCGTCTTCGGCATCGGCCCGGCCGGTACCGGCAAGACCTACCTGGCCATGGCGAAGGCCGTGCAGGCGCTGCAGGCCAAGCAGGTGAACCGGATCATCCTGACCCGGCCGGCGGTCGAGGCGGGGGAGCGGCTGGGCTTCCTGCCCGGCACCCTGAACGAGAAGATCGATCCCTACCTGCGCCCGCTCTACGACGCGCTGCACGACATGCTCGACCCGGAGACCATCCCGAAGCTGATGGCCGCCGGCACGATCGAGGTGGCGCCGCTGGCATACATGCGCGGAAGGACGTTGAACGACGCGTTCATCATCCTGGACGAGGCGCAGAACACCACGCCCGAGCAGATGAAGATGTTCCTCACCCGGCTCGGCTTCGGCTCCAAGATCGTCGTAACCGGTGACGTCACCCAGGTGGACCTTCCCGGCGGGACGACCAGCGGCCTGCGGGTGGTCCGGGAGATCCTGAACAACGTCGAGGACGTGCACTTCGCCCAGCTCTCCAGCTCCGACGTGGTGCGCCACAAGCTGGTGGGCGAGATCGTCGACGCGTACGCCCGCTGGGACGCCGAGCGGGAGAACCAGCAGGCGCAGAGCGTGCACGCCGTACCGGGGCGGACCGCCCAGGGCGGCCGGGCCGGCCGGCGCCGCTGACCCGCCGGCGCAAGCCGTCACATCATCAGAGGAAGACAGTTGTCCATCGAGATCGCCAACGAGTCGGGTGTCGACGTCGACACCGACGCCGTGCTCGCCGTCGCGCGGCACGCCCTCGACGAGATGGGGGTCAACCCCCTCGCCGAGCTGTCCGTGCTGCTCGTCGACATCGAATACATGTCGGAGCTGAACCACAGGTGGATGGGTGGCGACGGCCCGACCGACGTGCTCGCCTTCCCCATGGACGAGGGCAGCGTCGACCACGGCCCGGGCGAGAGCAGCCCGGCCGGCGGTGAGCCGGCGCTGCTCGGCGACATCGTGCTCTGCCCGGAGGTGGCGGCCAAGCAGGCCGCCGCGGCCGGACACTCGGCCGCCGACGAGCTGCACCTGCTCACCGTGCACGGCGTGCTGCACCTGCTGGGCTACGACCACGCCGAGCCCGAGGAGGAGCGGGAGATGTTCGGCCTCCAGGCCCGGCTGCTGGCCAGCTGGCGGTCGACCCGGTCGCGGTGATGGACGCCTTGGCGGCGGTCCGTGCCCCCGCCGGTCTGCCCGATCTTCAACTCCTGTTCTTCGCCGCCGGGCTGGTGGTGCTCGCCGGCCTGATCGCGATGACCGAGGCGGCGCTGGCCGCCGTCTCCCCGGCCCGCGCGGCCGAGCTGACCCGGGACGGGGCCCGCGGCGGGCGTGCCCTCCAGGCGGTCGCCGGTGACGTGGTCCGCCACCTCAACCTGCTGCTCCTGCTGCGCCTGCTGGCCGAGCTGACCGCCACCACGCTCGTCGCGCTGGTGGCTGTCGACACGTTCGGCGCGGGCTGGCGGGCGGCGCTGGTGACCGCCGGCGCGATGACCGTGGTGAGCTTCGTCGTCGTCGGCGTCGGCCCGCGCACGATCGGCCGCCAGCACGCCTACGCGGTCGGCCGCGCGGTCGCGCCGCTGGTGCGCTGGCTGGGCCGCGCGCTCAACCCGCTGGCGTCGCTGCTGATCCTGATCGGCAACGCGGTCACCCCCGGCAAGGGCTTCCGCGAGGGGCCGTTCGCGACCCAGGTGGAGCTGCGGGAGCTGGTCGACCTGGCCGAGCAGCGCGGGGTGGTGGAGCACGGCGAGCGCCAGATGATCCACTCGGTCTTCGCGCTCGGCGACACCATCGCCCGCGAGGTGATGGTGCCGCGTACCGAGATGGTGTGGATCGAGGAACGCAAGACGCTCGCGCAGGCGCTGGCGTTGTTCCTGCGCTCCGGTTTCTCCCGCATCCCGGTGATAGGGGAGAACGTCGACGACGTGCTCGGTGTGCTCTACCTCAAGGACCTGATCCGGCGGGTGCAGGGCGACCAGGGCGCCCGGCAGATGCCGGTGGCCGAGCTGATGCGCCCGGCCACGTTCGTGCCGGAGTCCAAGCCGGTGGACGACCTGCTCTCCGAGATGCAGGCGGCCCGCAACCACCTGGTCATCGTGGTCGACGAGTACGGCGGCACCGGCGGCCTGGTCACCATCGAGGACATCCTGGAGGAGATCGTCGGAGAGATCACCGACGAGTACGATGTCGAGCGCCCGCCGATCGAGCACCTGCCGGACGGGGCCGTGCGGGTGACCGCGCGGCTGCCGGTGGAGAATCTGGGCGAGCTGTTCGACACCGAGCTGCCCACCGACGAGGTGGAGACGGTCGGAGGCCTGCTCGCCCAGGCGCTCGGCCGGGTGCCCATCCCGGGCGCCGAGGCCGAGGTGGCCGGGCTGCGGCTGGTGGCCGAGGGCACCACCGGCCGGCGCAACCGGATCGACACGGTTCTGGTGAGCCGGGTCGACCGGGGTGACGCGCCGGAGGGCACCAACCGAAGCGAGCCGCCCGATTCGCGTGGCGACAACAACCGTTCCGAGGAGAGGCAACCCGCCGATGCCTGATTCACCCGCCGTACCGGCTGCCCTGCCCACCCCCGCCGACCCGGCGGAGCTGAGCGCCGAGGACGCCAAGCTCGTCGTCCTGGCCCGGGGCGCGCGGAGCCGGGTGGCGGCCGTGGAGGGCGCCGCCGTCCGCGACCAGGACGGCCGGACGTACGCGGCGGCGAGCGTGGCGCTGCCGTCGCTGACCCTGACCGCGCTCCAGCTCGCGGTGGCCTCGGCGGTGGCGGCGGGCGCGAGCCGGCTGGAGGCCGCCGTGGTGGTGACCGAGGCGTCGACGCTGGACGGGGCGGGGCACGCCGCGGTGCGTGACCTGTCCGCCGACGCGCCGGTGCACGTGGCCGCGCCGGACGGCACCGTCCTCGGCACGGTGGTCGAGTGACCACGCCCGAGGCGCGCCCCTACCGGGCCGGTTTCGCCTGTTTCGTCGGGCGGCCGAACGCCGGCAAGTCGACGCTCACCAACGCGATCGTCGGCACCAAGATTGCGATCACCTCGAACAAGCCGCAGACCACCCGGCACATCATCCGGGCGGTGCTGCACCGGCCGGACTCGCAGCTCGTGCTGGTCGACACCCCGGGCCTGCACCGCCCCCGGACGCTGCTCGGCGAGCGCCTCAACGACCTGGTCCGGGAGACCTGGAGCGAGGTCGACGTGATCGGCCTGTGCGTCCCGGCGAACGAGCCGGTCGGGCGGGGCGACCGCTTCATCACCGGCGAGCTGGCCAGCCTGAAGGCCACGGTGCTGGCGGTGGTCACCAAGACCGACCTGGTCGACAAGAAGCGGCTGGCCGAGCAGCTGCTCGCGGTGAGCGAGCTGGGCGAGTTCGCCGCGGTGGTGCCGGTCAGCGCGGTCTCCGGGCACCAGGTCGACACGCTCGTCGACGTGATGACCGGCTACCTGCCCGAGTCGCCGCAGCTCTACCCGGACGACATGCTCACCGACGACCCGGAGCAGGTCCTCGTGGCCGAGCTGGTCCGCGAGGCGGCGCTGGAGGGCGTACGCGACGAGCTGCCGCACTCCATCGCGGTGGTGGTGGAGGAGATGATCCCGGAGGGCAACCTCACCAAGATCTACGCCGACGTGTACGTGGAGCGCTCGAGCCAGAAGGCCATCGTCATCGGCCACCGGGGCAGCCGCCTCAAGCACGTGGGCACCACCGCCCGGCGGCAGATCGAGGAGTTGCTCGGCACCCGGGTCTACCTCGACCTGCACGTACGGGTGGCGAAGGACTGGCAGCGCGACCCGAAGCAGTTGCGCAAGCTCGGCTTCTGACGCCAGGGCCGGGGCGGCCGATGGCGGCATGATCAGGATCAGCCAGACCTATGGGACATCTCACTTTCCATAGGTGTTCGTGGCTGTTTCACAGCGTCCGGGAGCAGGGTAGGGACCATTGTCTCTGCCCCCGGACCCCGCCGTGAGCTGATGCGAAACCGCTATCTGGACCTGCTCCGCTTCCTGGCCATCCTGCGCGTCGTCACCTACCACGTCACCGGCTACGCCACGCTCACGCTGGTGTTCCCGGCGATGTCGGTGATGTTCGCCCTGGCCGGGTCGCTGATGGCGGCGTCACTCGACCGAAGCGGGGTACGCGCGGTCGGCCGCCGGCTGCGCCGCCTCCTGCCGTCGCTGTGGGTGGTCGCCGCGGTCTTCGTACCGGCCATGCTGCTCACCGGGCTGGCGTTCGGCCCGAAGGTGCTGCTCTGGCTCTTCCCGATCAGCGACCCGCCGGCCAACTACTGGGGCGGGCTGGCGCTCAGCCCGATCTGGTACCTGCGGGACTACCTGTGGTTCGTCCTCGCCTCACCGTTCGTGCTGTGGCTGTTCCGCCGGGCGCCGCTGCCCACGCTCGCCGCCCCGTACCTGCTGCTGGTCGCGATCGAGGCCGGTGTCCTGGCGAACCCGCCGACGGTGCTGCGTGAGTTCGGCCTCTACTTCGGCGCCTGGCTGCTCGGCTTCGCCCACCACGACGGGATGCTGCGCCGGATGCGCAACCGGGTGCTGCTGCCGGTCGCCGCTGTGGTCGGCGCCGCCGGGCTCGCCTGGATCGTCACCCACTCGGGCCCGCGCGGGTACGACATCAACGACATCCCGCTCGGCAACGCGCTCTGGTCGGCCGCGTTCATCCTGGTGGCGATCGGCCGGGCGCCGGCCGGCGTGACCTGGGTCGACCGCGTACCGGCGCTCGGCCGGGCGGTCACGGTGGTGAACCGGCGCGCGCTGACGGTCTATCTCTGGCACATGCCGTTCGTGGTGCTCCTCACCCCGCTGGTCGGCCTGGTCGGCTGGTCGCCGCGTGACCCGGTGGGTCTGTGGCTGCGGGTGGGGCTGGTCTTCGCGCTCGTCGGTGTGGTGACGCTCATGGTCGGCTGGGTCGAGGACGTGGCCGCCCGGCGTACCCCGGAACTGATCCCCGGCAAGGCGCGGCGGACCGTGGCCGACCGGGCGGCGGCCGCCCCGGCCAGCCCGGCCCCCGCCGGGGCGGAGGACGCGCTGGTCAGCGTCGGCGCCCGGGTGCCGGCGCCGCGCCGCCCGGCCGAGACCCCCGTGCGCCCCGCCCCGGCGTCCCGGCGGGACGCGCCCGGCTGAGCCACCACCGGGTACGGCTCCGGTCCGCGCGACGTCCGCGACCGCCCGCCCGCCTGTCCCCGTTGATCATGAGGTTGGCGGCAGTTCGTGCCCGATTTGTCGCCGCCAACCTCATGATCGCCGAGGTGAGGGCGGGGTGCGTGGAGCAGTCACCCGGCCGGACGCCGTCGGCTCAGCGGGTGCTGACCGTGACGTTGCCGCTGGTGGCGGACGCTTCGAGCTGGACCGAGGCGGTCGGGTCGTCGGTGACGCGCACGTCGGTGTCGCCGGACGTCGCGGTGGCGCGCACCCGGTAGCGGCCCGCCGGTACGGCCAGGTCGACGTCTCCGCTCGTGGCGTGCACCCGGGCCGGTGCCGGCTGGTCCAGCTCGACGACGATGTTGCCGGAGGTGGTCTCCGCGTCGATCGCGGAGGCGAGCCGGCGGGCCTCGATGTCGCCGGAGCGGGCCCGCAGCCGCACCGGGCCGGCCGCCTGGACGACCCGGATGTTGCCCGACGTGGTGGACGCGCGGACCTCGCCGGTGGCGCCCCGGACGGTCAGGTCGCCGGAGCTGAGCGTGAACTCCACCGCGCCGACGTCGCTGAGGTCGACGTTGCCCGAGCCGGTGCCGCCGCGCACCACCACGCCGGGCGGCGCGGTCACCTCCCAGGAGATGCTGCACCGGTGCCCGCAGTCGGTGGGCAGGACCAGTTCGTCGCCCTTGATCTCGTACCGGCTGTTCGGCTCGTCGCCCTGGTAGCGGACCACGCGCTTGACGCGTACCTGGTCCGTGGGGCCGTTGGCCCGGACCACGACGTCGCCGGCGCCGTCGTCGTCCACGGTGATCTTGGTGATCTTCGTCCGCTCGGTCTGGTCGAAGTCGAGGCGGCGGAACGAGAGGGTGTCACACCCGGCGAGCACGATGAGGGCGGTGGCCGCGGTGGCGGCCACCACGCCGCGTGCCTGGAAACCCGTGCGGGGCCGGAAGACGTTGCGCGGCCGGAGACCCGTGCGCGGCCGGGGAGCGGTGCGGAGCGAAGCCATGGCCAGCACATTAGGTCCGGCCGAGCACCCGGCACATCGGGGATCGCCCGACCGTGCACCCCGAGCCGACCCTGAGATCGCACCCGGAGGGAGAATGGCCTGATGGCCGGGTACCGCCGACAGCTCTACCGCGACGACGCGGTGGTGCTGCGTGTGCAGAAGCTGGGCGAGTCCGACCGCATCATCACGCTGTTCACCCGCCGGCACGGCCGGTTGCGCGCGGTGGCCCGCGGCGTGCGGCGCACCACGAGCCGGTTCGGCGCGCGGCTGGAGCCGTTCGGGCACGTCGACCTCCAGCTCGCCGGTGATCCCAAGGGCAACCAGGGCAGCTCGCTGCACACCGTCAGCCAGGTCGAGGCGATCGAGCTGTACGGCAAGCGGTTCCTCGGCGACTACCCCCGCTACACGGCGGCCAGCGCGATCGCCGAGACCGCCGAGCGGCTCACCCCGGTCGAGCGCGAGCCGTCGCTGCGGCTGTTCCAGCTCACCCTCGGCGCGATGAAGTCGCTGGCCCGCGGCGAGCACGCCACCACGCTGGTGCTCGACGCGTACCTGCTGCGCGGCATGGCCTTCGCCGGCTGGGCGCCGGCGCTCGTCGCCTGCGCGGTCTGCGGCGAGCCGGGCCGGCACCGCGCGTTCTCCGTACCGGCCGGCGGCGCGGTCTGCCCGGACTGCCGGCCCCCCGGCGCCGCCCACCCCGCGCCGGCCACGCTGGAGCTGATGTCCGCGCTGACCTCCGGCGACTGGGGGTACGCCGACTCGGCCGAAACCGGCGTACGCCGGGAGTGCAGCGGGCTGGTCGCGGCGCACCTCCAGTGGCATCTGGAGCGCGCGCTACGCTCGCTGCCGCTGGTCGACCGGGGTGCCCCGGCGTCCGGCGCGGTCCCGCCGCCCGGCGGCGCGGGACCGGATGTGGTCCCGCCGCGCTCCGGCGCCGGGCCCGTCGCCGGTGTGAACAGGGAGATGACCGAGTGATCCGATCGACGAGGGCGACCCGCCGCGAGCCGGTGCCGCCGACCCCGCACCCCTCCGGCGCCCGACCGCCGGCGCTGCCGCCCGCCGCGGTGCCCCGGCACGTCGCCATCGTGATGGACGGCAACGGCCGCTGGGCCAAGGAGCGCGGCCTGCCCCGCACCAAGGGCCACGAGCAGGGCGAGCACAGCCTGTTCGACGCCGTCGAGGGCGCGATCGAGATGGGCATCCCCTACCTGTCCGCGTACGCGTTCTCCACCGAGAACTGGCGGCGCTCGCCGGACGAGGTCCGCTTCCTGATGGGCTTCAACCGCGACGTCATCCGCCGCCGCCGGGACCAGCTCGTCGACCTGGGCGTACGCGTGGTCTGGTCGGGCCGCGCGGGCCGGCTGTGGAAGAGCGTCATCTCCGAGCTGCAGACCGCCGAGGAGATGTCGCGCGACAACTCGACGCTGACGCTGCAGTTCTGCGTCAACTACGGCGGCCAGGCGGAGATCGCCGACGCCGCCGCCGGGATCGCCCGCGACGTGGCGGCCGGCAGGCTCGACCCGGCCAAGGTGAACGAGAAGACGGTGGCGCGTTACCTCTACCACCCAGAGGTGCCCGAGGTCGACCTGTTCCTGCGCCCCTCCGGCGAGCAGCGCATCTCCAACTTCCTGCTCTGGCAGACCGCGTACGCCGAGCTGGTCTACCTGGACACGCTCTGGCCCGACTTCGACCGCCGCCACCTCTGGTACGCCTGCGAGCTGTACGCCCAGCGCGACCGCCGCTTCGGTGGGGCCCTGCCCAACCCGGTGGCACCGGGAGCCTGAGGTCACGCTTACCGACGCGGCGCGCTGGGTACGGGTACCGGTAGACGACAAACGCGGAGGTGAACCACATGATTCAGAAGCGGATCGCGCAGTGGGCGGTCATGGCGGTCGCCGTGCCGCTGGCGGCGGCCGGCGCGCGCCGGCTCAGCCACACCCTGGAGGCCCGTCGCGGCCCGTCCGGGGTGAGCCGTCTGCTGACCAAGGGCGCCGACCTGGTCCGGCCGCAGAAGGCCAAGCGTCGCCGGTTCTTCTGACCGCGACGCTCGGCCCTGGTGGCTGCGGCCGGTATCCGGCCCGAGCGTGACGCCCCGCATCCGGCTTTCCCGCCGGGCGCGGGGCGTTCCGCTCTACGATCGGCGCAGGGCGCGCCTCGCGCCCACCACGGGGGTGGAGGATGCGCGATCTCCGGTACGAGATGACTGCTGCCCTGGCCGCCGCCGACCTGGTGGAGCCGGCCCGCCGGGACGCGGTCGCCGCACTGTGCGCCGACGTGGCGCAGCGGTGGTGCGCCGACCTCGGGCACACCCCGGCCGTCCGCTCCGGTGAGATCGGCGAACTGGCGGCAGGCGAGCCGGCCGCCGGATGGGCGCCCGAGCCGGACGGTCAGCGGGCCTGGTGAGCGCGCGGCTCA
Organism: Micromonospora sp. CPM1; assembly: GCF_023896895.1. Taxonomy (NCBI): domain Bacteria; kingdom Bacillati; phylum Actinomycetota; class Actinomycetes; order Micromonosporales; family Micromonosporaceae; genus Micromonospora; species Micromonospora sp. CPM1. The sequence goes on along the minus strand of NZ_JAMHIU010000039.1, from coordinate 20,690 downwards.
CGCCTCCACTTCGGAACGGTCGCCCGCCCAGAGCGTGTGGAACGAGCCGTCCCGGTCCACCCGGTGGTACGTGTGCGCGCCGAAGTTGTCCCGCAACCCCTGGATCAGCGCGGCCGGCAGCCGCTGCGCCCGCAGCGCGTCGAAGTAGGCCAGCGACGACCCGAAGGCCGGTGCCGGCACGCCCGCCCGGGCCGCGTCGGCCACCACCCGTCGCCAGGCCGGTACGCCGTCGCTGATCCGCTCGGCGAACCAGGGCGCGACGAGCAGCGTCGACAGGTCCGGCTCCACGTCGTACGCCTCCCGGATCCGGTCCAGGAAACCGGCCCGGATGATGCAGCCGCCCCGCCAGATGGTGGCCGTACCGCCCAGGTCGATGTCCCAGTCGTACTCCCGGCTGCCGGCCCGGATGTGGTCGAAACCCTGCGCGTACGCGACGATCTTGCTGGCCAGCAGCGCGCGGCGCACGTCCTCGACGAACGTCTCCCGGTCGTCCACCTGCCACTTCTCGCCCGCGTCGCCGAACACGCGGCGGGCGGCCTCCCGCTGGCCGGCGTGGCCGGACAGCGACCGGGCGAACGTGGCCTCGGCGATGCCGGTGATCGGGATGCCGAGGTCGAGCGCGCTCTGCACGGTCCAGCGGCCGGTGCCCTTCTGCTCGGCCTGGTCGAGCACCACGTCCACGAACGCCTGGCCGGTCGCCGCGTCGGTGTGGCCGAGCACGTCGGCGGTGATCTCGATGAGGAACGACCCCAGCTCGCCGCCGTTCCACTCCCGGAAGATCTCCGCGATCTCCGCCGGGCTCGCCGACAGACCGGCCCGCAACAGGTCGTACGCCTCGGCGATGAGCTGCATGTCGGCGTACTCGATGCCGTTGTGCACCATCTTCACGAAGTGGCCCGCGCCGTCCGGCCCGATGTGCCGGCAGCAGGGCTCACCCTCCACCTGCGCGGCGATCTTCTCGAAGATCGGTCCCAGCTTGCGGTACGACTCGGCCGACCCGCCCGGCATGATGCTCGGCCCGAGCAGCGCGCCCTCCTCGCCGCCGGACACGCCGGTGCCGACGAAGTGCAGCCCGTGCTCGCGCAGCGCCTCCTCCCGGCGGCGGGTGTCGGCGAAGTGCGCGTTGCCGCAGTCGACGACGATGTCCCCCTCCTCCAGCAGCGGGACCAGCTCGTCGATCACCGCGTCGGTGGGCGCGCCGGCCTTCACCATCACGATCACCGCGCGGGGCCGCTCCAGCGAGCCGACGAAGTCCGCGAGCGACTCCGACGGCACGAACGTGCCCTCGTCGCCGTGCTCGGCCACGAGGCTGCGGGTACGTTCCGGCGACCGGTTGTGCACCGCCACGGCGAAGCCGTTGCGGGCCAGGTTCCGGGCCAGGTTGCGGCCCATCACCGCCAGACCGGTGACCCCGATCTGCGCCGTCGCCTGCTCTGCCATGCGTACCGCCACCTCTCGTCCGTGCTGCCGTTCTGCGACCGTATCGCGGTCGTCGGGGGAGCGGGCGGGGACGTCGACAGGGCGTGACCGGCGGGTGGCCGTACGTCTCGCGCGGTAATTCGGATGCGGGGCGCCCGGCGGCGGGTTAGCGTTACGGCATGCGTAAGTGACGCCCCACCTCCGAGCCCGGTCCACCGCCTTCAGTGCCGTGGACCCGTCCTGCTCCGGGCGTCCGCATCCCTTCCCCGCCACCGTCGGTCGCGGTGTCTGTCGTGATCGGAACGCACCGGAGCCCTCGCTCGGCGCGTCCCGGTCGGCGCGCCCGCACGACAGGAGGCCCGCGAATGCCCGCGAAGCGCAATCCGAAGAAGTCCCGCAAGCAGTCCTCGCCGCAGGTGACCGCGCCGACGCTCGACGCGCTCACCGTGGTGCCGCCCGCGATGGTGCTCCCGGCGGAGCCGGTGGCGCCCGCCGTGTCCGCGGTGGTGCGCTCCACCGAGCCGGCGGCGCCCACTGTGTCTCCGGATGCGGTGTCGGCAGTCCTGGCTGCGCCGACGGTGTCGCCCTCGGAGTCTCTGGAGACCCCGGTCCTGCCGGGCGCATCCGCGACGCCGCCCAGATCGGGCCCACCGGCAGGGCGGCAGGCCCGGTTCACCGGGCGCAGTCAGCGCGCCGGCCAGACCCGGTTCTACGCCTTCCGCCGCAGCTGACCGACAGCCCCGCCCACCGGGCAGGCCCCATCCGGGGCCTGCCCGAGCGTCCCCGAAGATCTTGGAAGGTTCCGGCCCCCACAGGGGCTCTTCCGTACCAAGATCTCACCCGGTCTTGGTTGATCATGAGGTTGGCGGCGACAAAACGGGCAACCGGTGGTGTCAACTTCATGATCAACGGGGCGAGGGCGAGGGCGAGGGCGAGGGCGAGGGCGGGGGTGGGGGAGGGGCGGGTCAGCCGATCAAGGGGCGGAAGGTGCCCAGGGCGATGCTTGTGGCCAGGGCGCCGGCTGCCAGCAACGCGGCGCCTACGACGAGCAGGGCGTCGGCGCCGGTGAAGCGCTGACGGCGGGCGACGGAGCGCGGCGTACCCGCGTCGAAGCCCCGGGCGTCCATCGCCACGGCCAGCCGCGTACCCCGCCGGATCGCGCCCACGAGCAGCGTGAACGCGGTGGACGCGAACAGCCGCAGCTTCGCCACCGGGTTGCGGCCGGCGTCCACGCCGCGGGCCCGGCGGGCCATGCTGATCATCCGCCACTCCTGTTCCAGCAGCGGCACCATCCGGAACGCGGCGAGCGCCCCGATGGCGAACCGGGCGGGCGCCTTCGCGTTCTGGATCAGCGCGTCGGCCAGGTCGGTCGGGTCGGTGGTGGCGAACACGACGATGCCGGGCAGCGCCACCGCGAACATGCGCAGCACCAGCCCGAGCGCGGTCATCAGCACGCCCTGGGTGACCAGGACCGGCCCGGCCTCGACCAGTACCGGACCGGAACGGTCGGCCGCGAAGAGCACCAGCGTGACCAGGATGCCGACGGCACCGGCGAGCAGGGGCCACGCCCGGCGGGCCAGCACCCGGTAGCGGACACCGAACAGCGGCAGCACCGCGAGCTCGACGGCGATGGCGACGGCCGGGGCCACCGGGTCGAGCGTCGCCACCAGGATCAGGGTGAAGACCAGCGCGGCGGCCAGCTTCGCCACCGGGTTGCGCCGGGCCAGCGGAGCGCCGGGTGCGGCGACCGGTTCGAGGCCGATCACGGCGCACGCCCGGCAGCCGGACCGTCGTGGCCCGAGCGCTCGGCACCGGCCGGGGGCCGCGCGCCGGGGGAGTGCTCCCCGTCCGGCGGTGACCGGCGCAGGGTGAGCGTCCGGTCGGCCAGCGCGGCCACGAAGTCCTCGTCGTGGGTCACCGCGACCACGCCGTGCCCGGCGTCGCGCAGCTCGGCGAGCAGGTCGACCAGCTCCAGCCAGGTCCGCCGGTCCTGGCCGAACGTGGGCTCGTCGCAGATCAGCAGGCGGGGCGCGGTGGCCAGGGCCGTCGCCACGCTCAGCCGCCGCGCCTCCCCACCCGAGAGGGTGTACGGGTTGGCGCCGGCCAGCTTGTCCAGGCGCAGCCGGTGCAGCAACCCGTCCACGGTGGCGGTCACCGCCGACTCGGGCTGACCGCTGCGGCGCGGACCGAGCGCCAGCTCGTCGCGCACCGTGGCGGTGACGAACTGGTGCTCCGGATCCTGGAAAACCGACCCGATCCGGCGTACCAGCGCTGGTGCCCGCCAGCGGTGCGGGGGAGTGCGCGCGTCCCGCCCGGCCAGTTCGGCGGACGCGGTGACGGTGCCCGTTCCGGGGCGCAGCAGACCGCCCAGGAGCAGCGCGAGTGTGGACTTGCCGGCCCCGTTGGGACCGAGGACGGCGAGCGCCTCGCCGGCGCGTACCCGAAGGTCGGTGGGGTCGAGCCGGGGTGGGAGGCCGAGCCGGTCGGCGGTGAGCAGCACGTCGCCGGGCGGCGTGGTGGCGTGCCGGTGCGGCACGGTGCGGCCCGGCACCCAGACCCCGGCGGCGGCCAGCGCGTCGCCGTGGGCGGCGAAGACCGTCTCGGGTGGCCCGTCGGCGCGTACCCCGCCGCCGGGTTCCAGCACCACGACGCGGTCGACCAGCGGCAGCGCCTCGGTGACCCGGTGCTCGACCAGGATCATCGTGGTGTCCGGGTCGAGCGCGTTCGCGACGGCCCGGCGGATCAGGGCGGCGCCGGCCGGGTCGAGGTTGGCGGTGGGCTCGTCGAGCAGGAGCAGCCCCGGCCGCAGTGCGAGCGTGCCGGCCAGCGCCAGCCGCTGCTGCTCGCCGCCGCTGAGCGCGGCGGTCGGGCGGTCCCGGTCGTACGGGAAGCCGACCCGGTGCAGCGCCTCGTCGACGCGGGGCCAGATCTCGCCGGCGGGTACGCCACGGTTCTCCAGCCCGAACGCCACGTCGTCGCCGGAGCGGGCCATCACGAGCTGGGTCTCCGGATCCTGGAAGACGATGCCGACGCGCTCGCGGGCCTTGCGCGGGTCCAGCCCGTCGATCTCGACGGTGCCCTCCTGCTCGCCGGAGTCCTCCGGCAGCAGCCCGGCGAGCGCGGCCAGCAGCGTGCTCTTGCCGGCCCCGGAGGGCCCGAGCAGCAGCACCCGCTCCCCGCTCTCCACCCGCAGATCCACTCCACGCAGAGCCCAGCGCCGGCGCCCTCCGTGCCGCCACCCGAATCCCCGCAGCACCACAGCGCTCACCGCCCACCCACCCCCTCTCCCGGCCCAGCCTGCGTGATCAAGGAGTTCGCGTCCGGAGAACCGTGCCCGGCGGACGCAAACTCCTTGATCACCGGGCGGGGGGTGAGGCCTCAGACCAGGGCTCGGTCGCGGCCGGCGGGGAAGCGGTCCAGGACGCCGGTGTTCGCCAGCGCGCGGGTGAGGGCCACCGCGCCCAGGCCGGCCACCAGCAGGCAACTGAGCACACCGAAGGCGATGTAGGGCAGCCGGAAGGTCGTCCAGCTCGTGCCCGGGTACCAGTACAGGGCGTCGAACAGCGTGGCGAAGAGGCCGCCGCACGCGCCGGCGAGCGCCGCCGTGAGCGGCCGGTAGAGGCGGTACCGGGTGGCCGCGAAGACCGCCTCGACGCCCAGGCCCTGCACCGCGCCCTGGAGGATCGCCATCGCGCCGTACGGGGAGCCGAGCAGCACCGAGACGGTCGAGGCGACGGTCTCGGTGAGCAGCGCCGCACCCGGCTTGCGGACGATCAGCGCGCTCAGCACGGCCGGGATGAGCCAGACGCCGTACATCACCGACTGCAGCGGGGCGAAGAAGGCGAACGGCCCGTCGCTGCCCTTCCAGAGGATGTTCCAGAGCTGGAACACGACGCCGAAGGCTACGGCGATGACCGAGGCGACGACGATGTCGACGGTACGCCAGCGGTTGCTGTCGGTACGGTTCATGGTTGGCTCCCAGTTCGTCGAGGTGAACCAGGAGAAGACGCACGCCGCGCCCGGTGGTCACCGGACGGCGACGCGGCTGGAGGTCGACCGAACTCCCTGCGCTGGCATTACCCAGATCAGGTTCGAGGGTCTGCGGGCACCGGCCCGCACTCTCAGCGCTGTGCGCTCCCCTGTCGGATGTGAAGTTGTCTCGTCGCAGACGCTAGCACCGACGACGGCCCCCAGCCCAGCAGGGCGAGTGTCGGTATGGTGGCGATCATGCTGGTGGATGCGCGGGGACTGACGTTCGAGGTACGCGCCGGCGGCCCCGAGGGCGGTGATCCCGTCCTGCTGCTGCACGGCTTCCCGCAGCACTCCGGCGAGTGGGACGCGGTGACGCCCGCCCTGCACGCCGCCGGGCTGCGCACGTACGCGCTCGACCAGCGCGGCTACTCGCCCGGCGCGCGTCCGGCGGACGTCGGGGCGTACCGGATTCCGGAGCTGGTGGCCGACGCGGCGGCGGTGCTGGACGCGCTCGGGGTGACCCGCGCGCACGTGGTGGGCCACGACTGGGGCGCGATCGTGGCGTGGGGCCTGGCGGCGGCGCACCCGGAGCGGGTCCGGACGCTGACCGCGGTGTCGGTGCCGCACCCGGCCGCCATGGGCCACGCGCTCGCCACCGACCCACGGCAGAAGGTCAAGTCCGCCTACATCGCGTTGTTCCGCAAGCCCGGTACGGCGGAGAAGGTGCTGCTGGCGTGGAACGGCGCCACGCTGCGCAAGCTGCTGAGCGGGGTGGGCGGCGCCGGCGAGGTGGCCCGGTACGCCGAGCCGATGCGCGAGCCGGGGGCGTTGACGGCGGCGCTGAACTGGTACCGCGCGATGACCGGGACGGACATGAAGGCGGTCGCCCCGGTCGGGGTGCCCACCACGTTCGTCTGGAGCGACAAGGACGTGGCGATCGGCCGGACGGCCGCGCAGGCGTGCGCCGCGCACGTCACGGGTGACTACCGGTTCGTGGTGCTGCCCGGGGTCAGCCACTGGATCCCGGACGAGGCGCCCGGCCCGCTGGCCGAGGCGATCCTCGCCCGGTGCGCAGGAACGGAGGAAGCATGACGGTGAGCGCCGACGCGTACCTGGCGGTGGTGACCGAGACGATCGGCCGGGTCGCGGCCGAGCAGCGACAGAACGTGGCCGACGCGGCCGACCTGATCGCGGCGGCGCTGCAGGCCGACGGCGTGGTGCACGCGTTCGGCACCGGGCACTCCGAGGCGCTGGCCATGGAGATCGCCGGGCGGGCCGGCGGGCTGGTGCCCACCAACCGGATCGCGCTGCGTGACCTGGTGCTGGTCGGCGGCGACCCGGCCGACGTGCTCGGCCCGAAGCTGGAACGCGACCCGGCGGTGGCGCACCGCCTCTACGAGCTGGCGCCGATCCGGCCGCAGGACGTGTTCGTGCTGGCCTCGAACTCGGGCGTGAACGGGGCGATGGTCGAGTTCGCGTCCGTCGTGAAGGAACGCGGGCACGGCCTGGTGGCGATCACGTCGGCGCAGCACTCGGCCCGGATGACGTCGCGGCATCCGTCCGGCCGCAAGCTCGCCGACTTCGCCGACGTGGTGCTGGACAACGGCGCCCCGTACGGCGACGCCACGCTGCCGCTGCCCGGCGGCGGCGCGGTCGGCGCGGTCTCCTCGATCACGGCGGCGCTGCTCGCCCAGCAGATCGTCGCCGAGGTGGTGGCCCGGCTGGTCGCGGCGGGGCAGCGCCCGCCGGTCTACCTGTCCGCGAACATCACCGGCGGCGACGAGCACAACGCCGAGCTGGAGGCACGGTACGCGGGCCGCATCCGCCGGGGATCCTGAACCGGTTTCGTGATCAGCCGTACGGGGCACAGGCGGTCCTGCCGGTGGGCGTTCACCCGCCGGCCGTGCCGTCTCCCGGGGAGGTCCGCGAGTGTCCAAGGAATCCGAGAAGCAGCGCTGGCAGCGCAACTTCGCCGATCTGTTGCAGGAGCTGCGGGTCGCGCAGACCGGCGTGCAGATCCTCTTCGCCTTCCTGCTGACGCTGCCGTTCAGCAACGGGTTCGGCCGGACCACCGAGTTCCAGCGCGACGTCTACATCCTGGCGCTGCTGACCGCCGCCGCGTCCGCCGCGATGATCATCTCTCCGGTCGCGTTCCACCGGGCGTTGTTCCGGCAGGGCCGCAAGCCGGAGCTGGTCCGGTTCGCCCACCGGATGGCCACCGGCGGCCTGTTCTTCATGCTGATCGCGATGGTCAGCTCGGTCCTGCTGGTCACCGACTTCGTGCTGGACCGGCCGATCGCGTTCCTGCTCAGCGCGCTCACCGGCCTGTGGTTCCTGATCTTCTGGGCGATCCTGCCGTTCAGCCGGCGCAACTGGGGTGAGGACGACATCGACGACGAGGACGACAACCCTCGGTCGCTCACCGACTGACGGTTCGCCAAATCGGGCGTGCACGCGGCGCTACCCCTGGGTAACACCCGGGGGTAGCGTCGTTTTCGTCGCACGCGTCGACGCAGCCGGACCGCGAGGAGGCAGCCGTGACCACGACACAGAACAGCCGGCCCGAGTCACCCGACGGCGCGGGACCGCTTCCCACCGAGGCGGGCCAGGTCTCCGAGAAGGAGGCCCGCCAGGTCGCCGAGGCGGCCCGCGAGTCGGCCTGGGACCGGCCCAGCTTCGGCAAGGAGTTGTTCCTCGGCCGGTTCCGGCTCGACCTGATCGACCCGTGGCCCCGCCCCGACCCGGCCGAGGTGGCCCGCGCGGACGAGTTCCTCGGCGCGCTGCGCGCGTACCTGGCGTCCGACGTGGACGGCGAGGCGATCGAGCGGGACGCGCGCATCCCCGACGAGGTGTTCCACGGCCTGGCCGGGCTCGGCACGTTCGGTATGAAGATCGACCGGAAGTACGGCGGGCTCGGGCTGAGCAACCTGCACTACTGCCGGGCGCTGATGCTCGTCGGCTCGGTGAACCCGGCGGTCAGCGCGCTGCTCTCCGCGCACCAGTCGATCGGCGTGCCGCAGCCGCTGAAGATGTTCGGCACGCCCGAGCAGAAGGAACGGTTCCTGCCCCGGCTCGCCGCCGGTGAGGTCTCCGCGTTCCTGCTCACCGAGCCGGACGTCGGCTCCGACCCGGCCCGGCTCGCCACCACCGCCGAGCCGACGGCGGACGGCACCGGCTACCGGCTCAACGGGGTGAAGCTCTGGGCCACCAACGGCACGCTCGCCACGCTGCTGGTGGTGATGGCCCGGGTGCCGGCCGGTGAGGGGCGGCGCGGCGGCATCACCGCGTTCGTGGTGGAGGGCGACAGCGACGGCATCACCGTGGAGCGGCGCAACTCCTTCGTCGGGCTGCGGGGCCTGGAGAACAGCCTCACCCGGTTCCACGACGTGTTCGTGCCGAAGGAGAACGTGATCGGCGGCGAGGGCAAGGGCCTGAAGATCGCGCTGACCACGTTGAACACCGGCCGGCTCTCGCTGCCGGCCATGTGCGTCGGCGCCGGCAAGTGGGCGCTCAACGTGGCCCGGGAATGGGCGGCGGACCGGGTCCAGTGGGGCCGCCCGGTGGGCGAGCACGAGGCGGTGGCGAAGAAGCTGTCCTTCATCGCCGCCACCACGTACGGCATGGAGTCGATGCTCGACCTGTCCTGCATGCTCGCCGACGACGACCGCAACGACATCCGGATCGAGGCGGCACTGGTCAAGCTGTACGCCAGCGAGATGGCCTGGCGGATCGCCGACGAGCTGATCCAGATCCGCGGTGGCCGCGGCTACGAGACGGCCGACTCGCTGGCCGCCCGGGGGGAACGGCCGGCCGCCGTCGAGCAGCTCCTGCGCGACCTGCGGATCAACCGGATCTTCGAGGGCTCCACCGAGATCATGCACCTGCTGATCGCCCGCGAGGCGGTCGACGCGCACCTGTCCGTAGCGGGCGACATCATCGACCCCGACGCCGGGCTGGGCCGCAAGGCCAGGGCGGGCGCACGGGCCGGCGCCTTCTACGCGAAATGGCTGCCCACGCTCGCCGTCGGCAAGGGGCAGACGCCCGGGGCGTACCAGGAGTTCGGACCGCTGGCCGGGCACCTGCGCCACGTCGAGCGGACCTCCCGCAAGCTGGCCCGGTCGACGTTCTACGCGATGTCCCGGTGGCAGGGGAAGATGGAGCGCAAGCAGGCGTTCCTCGGCCGGGTGGTGGACATCGGCGCCGAGCTGTTCGCGATGAGCGCGGTCTGCGTCCGGGCCTACGCCGAGCGGGACGCGCACCCGGAGAACGTCGAGCTGGCCGACCTGTTCTGCCGGCACGCGCGGCTGCGTGTCGACGAGCTGTTCACCGGCCTGTGGTCGAACACCGACTCGGTCGACGTGGCCGCCGCCAAGCGCATCGTCGCCGGGCGGTACGCCTCGGTGGAGGACGGTGTCGTCACCCCGCCCGCCGACCTGCCGTGGGTGGCCCGCTGGGAACCGGGGCCGTCCACCGAGCAGGACGTCCGTCGTCGCATCCCGCCCGCCGGCTGACCGGAGCGCCCCGGCGGCCGTCCCGCCCGGACGGCCGTCGCGGCGGTCAGCGCGCGATCGCCCAGGCCAGGATGCCGGCCAGGATCAGGCCGTTGAGCCCGGCCAGCACCAGGTACGCCGACGGCGGGATCTTGCGGCCCTTGCGGACGAAACTCACCAGCACGCCCGCGTACGCCAGCAGCAGCACGGCGACGACGATCAGGAAGTACAGCACCGGCACACCTTACCGGCCGCCGCGCAGCCCCAGTCCGCGCAGCTCCAGCGCGGCGAGCGCGTCGACTGTCGCGTCGTCGCCGCGCCGCCACGCCTCGGCGACGTCGGGCGCGATCCGGGTCAGCTTCGACAGCGGCTGACCGGCCAGCGCGCGCAGCGCCAGCAGGTCCCGCCCGGCCGGTGCGCCGGCCAGGGCCTTCGCCGCGCCCGCCCGGCGCATCCAGCGCAGGCGCAGCGGCAGCCAGCCGAACAGCACCAGGCCGAGCGGGAACACCAGCACCGCGATGGTCAGCGCGAGCGCGAGCTGCCCGACCAGCTCCTGCTGGTCGCGGCCCGCCTCGGCGACCGAGCGGGCGGCCTCGGCGGCGCGGGTGAACGGCGCGGTCAGCTCGTCGCCGACGATCGGCACCCGGCCGACCTTGCCGCCGGCGTCGGCCAGGTTGTCGGCGAGTCCACCGCCGGCCCCCTCCAGCTTCTGCCCGGGTACGGCGAGCTTCTCGACCAGGTCGTGCAGCCACAGCGCGAAGCGGATCGCGGCGTACACCCAGACGACCACGAGCAGGTCGGTGAGGAACTGGCGGACGGCGGTGGGAAAACGGTCGGCGTAGATCTTCACGCCGGACAGCGTCCCACGGCACGGGCGCGTCGGCACCTGGCCGATTTCCCGCTCAGTGCGACCCTTCGCCGGCGTGACTGACGGCGTCCGCCACGATGTGCGCGACGTGGTCGTCGACCAGGGCGTACGCGATCTCCCGGCCGCGCCGCGACCCGCGCACCACGCCGGCGCCCCGCAGCACCCGCAGGTGCTGGGAGACCAGCGGCTGAGGCGCGCCGAGCTTCTCGACCAGCTCGTGCACGCAGCGTTCGCCCTCGGCCAGCTCGCTCACGATCGCGAGCCGGATCGGGGCCGAGAGCGCGCGCAGCAGGTCACCCGCACCCTCGAAGGCGTCGTACCCGTTCGTGCCGGTCACCCTGTAACGGTAACCAATCCCAGCTGCGCCGGCGGGTAGGGCCTCACCGCAGCAGCACCTCGTGCTCGGCCGGCTCGGACGGCGGCGTGACCCGGTCGGCCCGTACCCGCCGCCGCAGCGCCCGCACACCGGCTGCCGCGAGCGCGACCAGCAGGAACGAGCCGATCGCCACGAGCACCACCGACGCGCCGGGCGCGGTGTCGGCGGTGGCCGCCACCCACACTCCGGCGCCGGCGGCGAACAGGCCCAGCGCCATGGCCGCCGTCATGGTCGACCGGAAGCCCCGGGTCACCTGCTGCGCGGTGGCGACCGGCACCACCATCAGCGCGCTGATCAGCAGCACCCCGACCGCCCGCATGGCGATGGTCACCGTGACCGCCGTGCCGACCGCGATGAGCAGGTTCAGCGCCCGTACCGGCAGGCCGGACACCCGGGCGTACTCCTCGTCGTGGCACACCGCGAACAGCGCCGGACGCAGCACCAGCATGGTCACCAGCAGCACCACGCCGAGCACCCCGATGGTGATCAGGTCGGTCCGGGAGGTGGTGGTCAGCGACCCGAACAGGTACGCGTTGAGCGACCCGCTGCTGGCGTCGGAGAGCCCGACCAGCATCACGCCACCGGCGATGCCGCCGTAGAACAGCAACGCCAGCGCCAGGTCACCGGAGGTGCGCCCGTACGCGCGGACCAGCTCGATCACCACCGCGCCGAGCGTCGCGGCGATCACCGCCACCAGCACGGGGGAGCGGTTGAGCAGCAGTCCCGCGCCGACGCCGGTGAGCGCCACGTGCCCGAGCCCGTCGCCGATCAGCGCCAGCCGGCGCTGCACCAGGTAGATGCCGAGCGCCGGGGCGGCCAGCCCGATGATCAGCGCGCCGACCAGGGCGCGGAGCATGAAGTCGTACTGGAAGAGATCCATCTCAGATGCCTGTCCAGAGCCGGGCGGGCTCCTCGTCGCAGTGCGGGTGCACGTGCTCGTGGTCCGGGTCGGCGTGGTGGCCGGCCGGTTCGGGCACCGCGCCGTCGTGGGCGATCCCGCCCTGGTGCACCACCACGGCCCGGCTGATCAGCGGGCGCAGCGGGCCCAGCTCGTGCGCGACGAGCAGCACGGTGCCCCCGCCGTCGCGGAACGTGCGCAGCGCCCCGGCGAACGCCTCCTGGCTGGCCGCGTCCACCCCGGCGGTCGGCTCGTCGAGCACCAGCAGCTCCGGCCCACCGGCGAGCGCGCGGGCGATCAGGGTGCGCTGCTGCTGGCCGCCGGAGAGCGTGGACACCGGGTCACCGGCCCGGTCGGCGAGCCCGACCGCGTCCAGCGCCGCCGCCACCGCCTCCCGGTCCGCCCGCCCCGCGGGCCGCAGCACGCCCCGGCGGGCCAGCCGCCCGGACGCCACCACCTCGCGCACGGTCGCGGGCACTCCGCTGCCCGCGCCGAGCCGCTGCGGCACGTACCCGATGCGGTGCCACTGCCGGAAGCGGCGCTGCGGCGTGCCGAACAGGGCGACCGACCCGGCGCCGACCGGCACCAGGCCGAGCGCGGCGCGCACGAGCGTCGACTTGCCGGAGCCGTTGGCGCCGAGCACGGCGACCACCTCTGAGGCGGTCACTGTCAACGAGACGTCACGCAGCACCGGGCGGCCGTCGTAGCCGACTGTGGCGTGCGCGATCTCGATCACGGGTGGGGTCATGAACAGTCCAGAGCGGTTCGCAGGGTCTGCAGGTTGGTGCGCATCGCGGAGAGGTAGTCGCCGTCGGCGGGCGGGCCCTCCAGCGGGTCCAGGACCGCCGTCTTCGCCCCGACCTCACGCGCGATGGTCTCGGCGACCTTCGGGCTGACCAGCGTCTCGAAGAAGATCGTGCCGGCCTGGTGCTCCCGGGCCTCCTCGGCGACCTCGGCGAGGCGCTTCGGGGACGGCTCGGACTCCGGGGTGAGCCCGCTGATGCCGATCTGCTCCAGCCGGTAGCGCTCGGTCAGGTAGCCGAACGCGGTGTGACTGGTCACGATCTCCCGGCGCTGGCAGGTGCGCAGGCCGTCGGCGTACTCGGTGTCGAGCTTCGTCAGCTCGGTGCGCAGCGCGCCGGCGCGGGCGGTGTAGTCGGCGGCGTGGTCCGGGTCGGCCTTGCCGAGCCGCTCGGCGAGCTTGTCGCCGATGGTGGCCAGCCGGGTCGGGTCGAGCCAGACGTGCGGGTCCTTGCCGCCGCCCTCCTCGGCGTGCCCGGCCTCGCCCTCGTGGTCGTGGTCGTGGCCACCGGCGGCGGCGTCCAGCAGCGGCGTCACGCCCGCCACGTCGAACGCGCGGTCGCCGCCGTTCTGCTCCACCGCCTCGTCCACCGCCGGCTGGAAGCCGCTGAGGTAGACGACCACGTCGGCGTCGACGACCTGGCCGACCTGCCGCGGGTTGAGTTCCAGGTCGTGCGGCTCGGCGCCCGGCTTGGTGAGGTTGCTGACCGCGACCATGTCGCCGCCGATCCGCTCGGCCAGGAACTGGAGCGGGTAGAACGCGGCCACCACGTCGACCCTGCCCGGCTCGCTCGCGCCGCCTGTGCCGTCCGCGCAGGCGGTCAGGCCGGCGGTGGCGAGCAGGGCGGTGGCTGCGGCGGTCAGGATGCGGCGCGGTGCACGAACGGTCATGGGCTCAACTGTCCGCGACAACGAAAACTATTGTCAAAAACGCATGATTGCATGTCAGCGCAGGTCAGCTCGGCTTCGTCAGGTCAGCCGACCATGAGCTTCGCCAGCGCCACCGCGATCAACAAGGTCAACATGACCAGCCGGAGCATCCGGGTCGCCGGGGCCTGCACCGGCCAGGTGACCGACATCAGCCAGACCAGCCCGCCGGCCAGCACGAGCAGCAGGACGCCGCCCGCCGGGCCGGGCGCGAAGAGGCCGACAAGCACCAGGGCCAGCGCGGCCAGGAACACCGCCGTCGGGTTGAGCCGTGCCAACCGGGACAGCACGGGACTCTGCGTACGCTGCATGCCACAAACTCTACGAGGAGGAACGCCGTGCTGGTCACCAACCGGTTCGTGGTGGAAGCCGAAACGGTGGACGAGTTCACCCGTGCGGCGCACGCCGCGCTGACCGCGCTCGCCGCCCGCCCCGGCTACCTGCGCGGTGAACTGCTGCGGGCGCTCGACGATCCGGACCACTGGCTCCTGGTCACCGAGTGGGAGTCGGTCGGTGCGTACCGGCGGGCGCTCGGCGGATTCGACGTCAAGGTCACCGCCGTGCCGCTGCTCGCCCGATCGGTGGACGAGCCGTCGGCGTACGAGACGCTCGCCGGCGCCGCCCCCGAGGGGGAGATCGTCGTCGTCGCCAGCGATCGTGCCGCACGTCCGTATCGCTGAGTGCCGGGGCACTACCCTGGCGCGTATGACCGCTCCCGGACCGGCCGCGCCACCCCCGCCATCCGTTCCGCCCGCGCTGCCGGCGGACCCCGGGGTGCCCGCGCCGCCGCAGGGGCCCGGCGCCGCGCCGCCGTTCGCCGCCCCGCCCACCGAGGGCGGGCGGACCCGGCTCTGGCTCGGCCTCGGCGCGGGCGCGCTCGCCGTGCTGATCTGCTGCGGCGGGGGCGGCGCGGCGGTGGTGGGTCTGGCGGTGAGCAACGCCCAGGCGATCGGCGAGCAGGGCCGGGCGGTCACGAACGACTACTACCAGGCGCTCGTGGCGCGGGAGTGGTCCAAGGCGTACGACACGCTCTGCGACGACATCCGCCGACGCGAGCCCCGGCGGGAGTTCGAGCGGCGGGTGGCCACCGAGCCGCAGATCTCCGGCTACCGGGTGGGCGAGGTCGACCTCACCACGCTCACCGTGCCGGTGGACGTCACGCTGGCCGGCGGCCGGCGGGAGGCGCAGACCGTGACGCTGGCGGCGGACCAGCAGACGGGCGGCGTGGAGGTCTGCGGGGTGAGCTGACCGGCCCCCGGTATTCTGCTGGGCTCGGGACGGACACGGTCGTACCGTTGTCCCGAACAGCCCGGTTCCATCCATCTCAACCGCGCCGACCGCCAGCCGGCGTAGGAGGAAACATGCCAGCCGACCGTATCGACGCCGTCACCAGCCTCGCCAAGCGCCGGGGTTTCGTCTTTCCCTCCAGCGAGATCTACGGGGGCACCCGGTCGGCGTGGGACTACGGTCCGCTCGGCGTCGAGCTGAAGGAGAACGTCCGCCGGCAGTGGTGGCGGACCATGGTGCAGCAGCGCGACGACGTCGTCGGCCTCGACTCGGCGGTCATCCTGGCCCGCAAGGTCTGGGAGGCCAGCGGCCACATCGCCGAGTTCGTCGACCCGCTGACCGAGTGCCAGTCCTGCCACAAGCGGTTCCGGGCCGACCACCTGGAAGAGGCGTACGAGGCCAAGCACGGCAAGCCGCTGACCTCGCTGACGGAGCTGAACTGCCCCAACTGCGGCAACAAGGGCACCTTCACCGAGCCGAAGATGTTCAACGGCCTGATGAAGACCTACCTGGGCCCGGTGGAGAGCGACGAGGGCATGCACTACCTGCGCCCGGAGACCGCCCAGGGCATCTTCGTCAACTACAAGAACGTGGAGACGGTCGCCCGCAAGAAGCCGCCGTTCGGCATCGCGCAGACCGGCAAGTCGTTCCGCAACGAGATCACCCCGGGCAACTTCATCTTCCGGACCCGTGAGTTCGAGCAGATGGAGATGGAGTTCTTCGTCGAGCCGGGCACCGACGAGCAGTGGCACGAGTACTGGCTCTCCGAGCGCTGGAACTGGTACCTCGACCTGGGCCTGTCCGAGGAGAACCTGCGCTTCTACGAGCACCCCAAGGAGAAGCTCTCCCACTACTCGAAGCGCACCGTCGACATCGAGTACCGGTTCCAGTTCGGCGGCACCGACTTCGCCGAGCTGGAGGGCATCGCCAACCGCACCGACTTCGACCTGTCCACGCACAGCAAGCACTCCGGCGTCGACCTGTCGTACTTCGACCAGGGCAAGGGCGAGCGCTGGATCCCGTACGTGATCGAGCCGGCCGCCGGCCTCACCCGCGCGGTGCTGGCGTTCCTGCTGGAGGCGTACGACGAGGACGAGGCGCCGAACACCAAGGGCGGCGTGGACAAGCGCACCGTCATGCGCTTCGACCCGCGGCTGGCCCCGGTCAAGGTTGCGGTGCTGCCGCTGTCGCGCAACGAGGCGCTGTCGCCGAAGGCCAAGCAGCTCGCCGCCGACCTGCGCAAGCGCTGGGTGGTCGAGTTCGACGACTCGCAGGCGATCGGCCGCCGCTACCGCCGGCAGGACGAGATCGGCACGCCGTTCTGCGTCACGGTCGACTTCGACACGCTCGACGACAACGCGGTCACGGTCCGGAACCGGGACACCATGGCCCAGGAGCGCGTCTCCCTGGACCAGGTCGAGCGCTACCTGATCGAGCGCCTGCCCGGCTGCTGACGTCTAACGAAGAAGGGCGCCGTCGCCGACGGCGCCCTTCTTCGCGTCTCCCGGACCGGACGACAGGTCGACGTGTCTGAATCCCGCGAGCCCGTTGTCGTTAGCCGGCGGGAGCGCCGGGTAGCAGATCCCTCACCGGCAGCGGAGGGGGGCGAGATGCGGCAGGCGACCACCGGACCGTCCGCCACCCCGGCGCCCGCGGTGGTGGCGCATCGATGGCCGACCGCGCTGGTCCTGGCCAGCGCCATGTTCCTGGTGCTGTTCGACAGCCTGGCGGTGGCCACGGCGCTGCCGCGCATCGGTGCCGAGTTCCGCCTCGGCCCGGACCGCCTCCAGTGGGTCGTGACGCTGTACTCGCTGAGCATCGGTGGCCTGCTGCTGCTCGGGGGCCGGCTCTGCGACCTGTGGGGGCGACGCCGGCTGATCGTCGTCAGCCTCGCGCTGGCCACTCTCGGCTCGGCCCTGGCCGGGCTGGCGACCGCGCTGCTCCCGCTGCTGCTCGGCCGGGTGCTCCAGGGCGTCGGCGCGGCCCTCGCCATCCCGGCGACACTGGCGTCGGCGGCCACGTTCTTCCCGGACGAGCCGTGGCGCAGCCGGGTGTTCGCGGTGGTCGCCGCCGCCGCGAACACGGCCGGTCTGGCCGGGGCGATCGTCGGCGGCCTGATCACCTCGCACCTGGGCTGGCGCTGGGTCTTCCTGGCCACCGTGCCGGTCGGACTGGTGGCGATGGTGGCGGCCCGGGTGCTGCTGCCGGTGAGCCGGCCTGAACCGGGCGGCCGGCAGCGGCTGGACCTCGCCGGGGCGGTCCTCGCCACCGGCATGCTGCTCGCGCTGATCTTCGGCGCGAACCGGATCGCCGAGTCGGGTCCGGACCCGGTCGCGCTCGGCGCGGTCGCCGCCTCCGGAGTGCTGCTGTTCCTGCTGGTGCGCGTCGAGCGGCGGGTGGCCGATCCGCTGGTCCGGCCGGCCCTGCTCCGGTCGCGCCCGCTGGTCGCCGGTTGCCTCGCCTTCGCCGCCCACTCGGCCGCGTACGCGGTGGTGGTGGTCGTGGGCAGTCTCTACCTCCAGGAGGTCCACGGCCTGTCCCCGGCGGGCGCCGGGCTGGTGCTGGCCCCGGTGCTGCTCGGCGCGCTGGTCAGCGCCGCTCCGGCGGGCGCGCTGATCCGCCGGTTCGGCGCGCGGCGGGTCGTCGCGGTGGCGCTGGCCCTGTGCGCGGTCACGCTCGCGCTGGTGGCGGTCAGCGCGGGCGGCCCACTGATCCTCGTGACGACGATCCTGGTCGCCTGGGGGCTCAGCGCCGGTCCGATCTACGTCGGGCTGACCCGGGTCTGTGTCGGTGACGCGCCGCCGGGCGACCAGGGAACGGCCTCGGCGGTGTTCGAGTCGACCACCCACGTGGCCGGGGCCATCTCCGTGGCGGTCTTCCTCACGTTGCTCGCCGCCGGGGTCGGCTACGGCGTCGTGCAGTTCGTCGGCGCCGTCGCGGGCGGGCTGGGCGTCCTCGCGCTGCTGCTGATCATGCCGGCGGGAGAGCCCGGGACCGCGCCGAAGCCCGCGCCGCAGCGGGTGGACGCCCGGTAGGCGTCGATACCCGAGAACGCCTCCCTACACTGGTCAGGTGACTGCCCCGACCCTGCCCGCGTTGACCATCGGCCCGCACCGGGTGTGGCCGCCGGTGGTGCTCGCGCCGATGGCCGGGATCACCAACGTCGGCTTCCGCCGGCTCTGCCGCGAGCAGGGCGGCGGCATCTACGTCTGCGAGATGATCACCACCCGGGCGCTCGTCGAGCGGAACCCGAAGACGCTGCGCATGATCGCCTTCGGCGCCGAGGAGCAGCCCCGCAGCCTCCAGCTCTACGGCACCGACCCGGAGATCACCGCCGCCGCCGTACGGATCGTGGTCGAGCGCGACCTGGCCGACCACATCGACCTCAACTTCGGCTGCCCGGTGCCCAAGGTGACCCGCAAGGGCGGCGGCTCGGCCCTGCCGTGGCGCCGCCGGCTGTTCGCCCGGCTGGTCAAGGCCGCCGTGGATGCCGCGTCACCCGCCGGGGTGCCGGTCACGGTCAAGATGCGCAAGGGCATCGACGACGACCACCTGACGTACGTCGAGGCGGGGCTGGCGGCACAGGACGCGGGCGTCGCGGCGGTCGCCCTGCACGGGCGTACGGCCGCGCAGCGCTACTCCGGCACCGCCGACTGGGACGCGATCGCCACGCTCAAGGCGGCGCTCGACGTGCCGGTGCTCGGCAACGGCGACATCTGGGAGGCCGACGACGCGCTGCGGATGGTCGCGCACACCGGCGTCGACGGCGTGGTGATCGGGCGCGGCTGCCTGGGCCGGCCGTGGCTGTTCGCCGACCTGGAAGCCGCGTTCAACGGGAGCCCCGAGCGGCGGCTGCCCAGCCTCGGCGAGGTCGCGGTGACCATGCGCCGGCACGCCGAGCTGCTGGTGGAGCAGTTCGTGGCCGGCGCGCGCAACCCGGCCCGGGGCGAGCGGGACGGCTGCACCGACTTCCGCAAGCACGTCGCCTGGTACCTGAAGGGCTTCCCGATCGGCAGCGAGCTGCGCCGCTCGCTGGCCATGATCGAGAGCCTGGCCCAGCTCGACGACCTGCTCGGCAAGCTCGACCCGGCCGTACCGTTCCCGGTGGAGAACCTCGGCCAGCCACGTGGCCGCACCAACTCCCCGGGCAAGGTCTTCCTGCCCGACGGCTGGCTGGCCAGCCGCGACGACGACACCCCGCCGGACGGCGCGGAGCTGGACGACTCCGGCGGCTGAGAGACGCCGAAGGGCCCGACCCCGTTCGGGGTCGGGCCCTTCGCTGTGCCGATGTGTCAGGAGCTGTAGCCGCGGCTGGCGATCCAGTGCGCCAGGGCGTCCACGTCCATCCGGTACGAGGCCTGGTCCGGGTTCGCCGAGTCGGCGATCGTCACGACCTTGCCGCCGTCGCGGTAGCCGACCACGCTGATGTAGTGGCCACCCTCGAACGAGTGGGTGTTGCCGTCGGTGTCGGTCGCGGTGCCGGCGATGTTCGCCACCACGGCCCGGCCGTCGTCCACCGTGCGCACCACGTCGGCGCGCAGCTTCTCCACCTTCTCACCGGCCTTGTCCACCGGGATCTCGGTCGACTTGTAGACGTCCTTGCCGGTCTCCTTGTTCAGCACCGGGGTGATGTCGTTGATGGAGTTGGTGCCGTCCTCGGTGGTGCCCATCTCCTCGGCCATGGCGTGCACGTCGATGTTCTTGCCCTGCACGCTCAGCGCGTTACGGGCCGCGGCCGGGCCACAGAAGTAGAAGTTCGGCTGCGCCTCGTAGCGCACGCCCAGCTCACGCTCGCCGTGCTTGCGGTCGTTGGTGACGACCTGGGCGGCGCGCTCGGCCGGGGTGGCCTGGGCGGCGATGGCGGGGCCGGCGATGCCACCAGCGGTGGCGGCGATACCGGCGACGGTCAGAGCGGTCTTGCGCAGCAGAGTGGTAGCCATGATCAGTTGCCTCTCTGTCGGGGGTACGCGGCGATGGGGGATGCCGCGAAGAAAGATCAGGTGGCCCGGTACGTGCGTCGGGCCGGTGGCTCGTCCGGGCGGCCAGGGGGTCGGCCTGCTCCGGCGGCTCGGGGATGTAACGACCGGGGGTCCGGGGTCATTCCCGGGGGCGCTGCCCGGCGGTGGGGCCGGATCGGCAGGCGCTGTCGGCCTGCTCGCGGCTCCGGGGATGTAACGACCGGCGTCCCGGCCTGATTCCCGGCCCGTCGGGCGGGCGGTCGGCGGGTGCGGCGCGGTCTGCCATGTACAACGCCCCGCGCCCGCCCCCGATTCCACCCCACCGGTGACCCCGACCACCCCGAACCCGGACACCGACCCCACCACTTCGTTGATCAAGGAGTTTGTGTCCGTCTGGGGCCTCGCGCCCGACACAAACTCCTTGATCAACGCTGCGATGAGAGGAGGAGTGGGTCCCCGGAGCCCACTCGCCGCCCGAGTTACGAGGGCTGGCCCGGGTCGGCTTCGAGATCTTGGTACGGCCGCGCCCCTCCGAGGGCCGTTTCGCACCAAGATCTCGCGATCGGGCGTGCGGCACGCGCCGTCCTCGCCGCCCCGCCCCGGATCGGTGCGTCGATCATGAGGTTGGCGGCGGTTCGTGTCCGGTTTGTCGCCGTCAACTTCATGATCGACCCAGCGGGGGCGAGGGCGGGGC
>NZ_JAMHIU010000038.1:0-33462 GCF_023896895.1 Micromonospora sp. CPM1 | reverse complement strand
GGTTAGGTGGGGGTGGTTTTGGGGGTGGGAGGGGTCCAGGGGGAGGTGCCTACGACGTTTGTGGCGCGTACCCGGTAGTGGTAGGTCGCACCGCGGGCCAGGCCTGTGTTGGTGAAGCCGCGGCCCGTTACGTGGAACGTCGCCGGGTCGTGGGTGAAGGCGGCGTCGGTGGCGCGCTGCACGATGAACCCGGCGCCCGGTCCGGCCGGTGTCGGCGCCGACCAGCTCACCGTCACGGTCGCGGTGTCCGGCCCGGACACGCTCGCGGTGACGCTCACCCCGGTCGGCGCGGCCGGCCGGGCCGGGGTGGTCACCGCGGCCACCGTGGACCAGGGGGAGGCGGCGCCCAGGTACGTCGTGCGTACCCGGTAGTAGTAGGTGGTGTCCGGCGCGACGGCCGGGTCCACGTGGGCCTCGCCCACGGCGATGGCCGTGGTGCCCGGACCGCTGGTGAACGTGGGGTTGGTGGCCCGCTGCACGTCCACTCCGGTGGCGAAGGAGTGGTTGGCCCAGCGCAGCGCCACCCGCAGCGGCGCGGTCGGCGGCAGCACCGCGGTCAGCCGGGTCGGCGCGGCCAGGCGCACCGCCGCCGGTACGGCGTTGGACCAGGACGAGCAGCTCACCGCGTTCTCGGCCCGGATCCGGTAGTGGTAGGTGACGCCGGGGGTGACAGTGGCGTCGGTGTACCGGGTGGCGGTGGCGGCCACCGTGATCTCGGTCAGCCCGGTGGTGAAGGTGCTGTCGGTGGCGCGTTGGAGCCGGTGGCTGGTGGGTACGGGCCGGCTGCCGTTGCCGGTCCAGGTCAGCGCGATGGAGGGTAGTGCGGTGGCGCTGCCGGGCGCCGGGGTGGCGGTGAGCCCGGTCGGCGCCTTGGGCGCCACGCGCAGCACCAGCGGGCGGCTCATGCCCTGGTCGCGCAGTCCGGCCGAGCGGGTCTGCCAGCGGTACTCCCAGCCCAGGTTCACCAGCTGGTTGACCACGACCGCGGGGCGGCCGTCGACCGGGCTGACCGGGCCGGCGTCCAGCCGTGCGCCGGCCGGGCGGGTCGGGTCGAGCAGCCGTACGCTGTCGCCGATCTTGAACGGCAGGACGGGCGGTACGGGACGCAGCGCCACCACGACGTCCTCCCGGGGGTTGACCCGGACCGTGTCCTTCCACCCCAGCTCGCCCGGGTCCGGCGGGCGGACCGTGCCGTCCCAGCCGACCCGGTTGACCAGTTGCACGTCGCAGCCCTCGATGTGGACCGGGTGGGTACGCGGGGCGTCGCCGACGATCCGCCAGAGCTGCGTGCCGTCGCCGGGCGCGCCGACCGCCACGGCCGGGTCGGTGGCGTGCAGCACCTCGGTGGCCGGGTCGGCCGGTCCCAGCGGCAGGGTGGCCGGGGCGAGTGGCCCGGCGACCGGGTGGCCGACGCCGAGCCGTCCCACCGCGCGGCCGTGCCGGGCCTCGAACACCTGCCCGACCGACTTCACCGCCAGCGGCAACGTGACCGGGGCGGTCGCGCCGGCCGGGGTGAACGTGACCGAGGTGGCTCGCGCGGGAACGAGCGTCGGGCGCGGGGTGGAGGTGCCGATCGCGGCGTCGTACGCGGGTTGCGGCACGATCGGCGGCGGCTGGCTGCGGGCGTACGCCCCTGGTAGCCGGTCGGCGAGCCGCCGCGTGTCGTACGGCTGGGCGGGGGTGCCGGTGACCCGGATCTGGAGCAGGGTACGGGTGTTCGGGCCGTATCCGGGGCGGGTCGGCGGCAGGCCCCCGGCGGCGGTGCGGTCCGGCGCGCCGGTGTGGTGGTCGTGGCGCGGGTCGAACCGGGGCAGCGGCGCGGGGCAGTCGTTGTAGAGGATGAGCGTGCTGCCCGGGGGCACCGTGGAGAAGTCCACCACCACGTCGGCGCGTTCGCCGGGGGCGAGCAGCAGCGCGTGCCCGTCCACGTTGAGCACCGTCGGGTCCTGCCTGTCGTACCGGTAGTCCACCGGCCGGTTGGTCAACACCACCGGGGCGGGGAGCAGGCCGCCCTCGTTGCCGATCTGGATCATCTCGGGTCCGGCTGCGGCCGGGTCGGGCACGCCGCCGTCGCGTCCGTCCGCCGGCCAGTAGGCGGGCCGCCCCGGTGCGCGTACCGCCTCGACCATGGGCACCTCACCGGCGTCCGGGTCGGCCGGGCTGCCGTCGGGCGCCCACATCGGCGCGTCCGAGGCGGCCCGGTAGAGCTGGAGGTTGAGCGCCCGGTCCGCACAGGCGTTGAGGATCCGGAACCGGTACGCCCGTGGCGCCACCTCCAGGTACGGGTAGGCCACGCCGTTGACCAGCGGGGTGTCGCCGTACGCGTCGGGGACCGCCGACGGGTGCGGGACGCCCGGTACCAGCGGCGGCTCGTCGGGGTCGGTGTCGGGGTCGTGGTGCGGGTTCGGCACGGGGGCGACCCACGGGCTGGCGCCGCCGTCCGGGTCGTGGGTCCACGGCCCGTAGTCCCAGCGTCCGGTCGGGTTGGTGCCGGTGAGCCGGTACGGGTTCTGCCGAGGCTGGTAGACGTGCGGGTGCCAGAGGCTGCCCTTGGCGCCCCAGCGGTCCCGGTCCCAGGTGGGGTCCTGGGCGGCGAGCTGCGCGTCGTCGGGTACGAACGTCTTGTCCTCGATCACCAACGGGAACTGGTCGGCGGGCAGCACGCCGTCGTCGACGAGCCGTTCCTCGGCCGGGTCGGTGAGCAGGTAGAGCGCGATCTGCCCGGAGTAGACGGTGAGCCGGGACAGGCCGAGCGTGTTGTCGTGCAGCCACATGAGCCGGCCGCTCTGGTCGTTCGGGAAGTACAGCGTGGTGGCGCCCGCGCCGGGCGGCGGCATGTCCGGCACCGGCGTCAGACCCACACCCGTCAGGTACGGCGTGATCTCACCGGCCGGGGTCACCCACTGCCACGGGTTGCCGGCGCTGATCCACCCGGTCTGCGCGCCGGCCAGGTGCGGCACGGCCCGGTTCTGCGGGTACGGCGCGGGACCGTCGAGCGGCCCGGCACCGGCGCCGTCGACAGTCTCGTCGACCGGCAGGAACAGCTCGCCGGCCCGTCCGGTGGGGAGCTGGTTGATGAACTTGATGCGCACCGGGCGGCCCCGCCGGGCCACGATCATCGGGCCGAGGTGCCAGGGGCGGCCGGGCGGGCTGACCGTGTTGTGCCCGGAGGGGTCGGTGCCCAGGTTGAGCTGGCGGTAGCCGCGCAGCCGGGTGGCGGGCAGGTCGCGGTGCAGGCGCTGCGCGTACTCCTGGAGGCCGATCTCGTAGTAGTCGCAGCCCGGCCAGGTGATGGTGTCGGGGACGGCGACGGGCAGGCGGGCGCCGAGCCCGGCGGTGGCCGGCTGCCCGGGTAGCGGCAGCGGGTCGACGAACTTGCGGATGCCGGTGCCGGGGACCGGGCGGCCGTCCGGGTCGAGCGTGGGCAGCGGGCTGGCGGCGGTGTTCGGCACCGGGCCGAACAGGCGCGGGACGGCGGCCGGGTCGAGGCTGGCCGGGGCCGGGCCGCCGCCCGGTTCCTCGTCGCCGCCGGGAGCGGCCGGAACGGCGGGCGCGACGGAACCGGCGGGCGTCGGGGCACCGGCGGGCACGGGCGGCGTGGTCTCCTCGGCGACGACGGCGGCGATGGCGGCGCGGTCCGGACGTCCGGGCCGGCTGCGGCGGAACAGCACCATGGCTCTCCCCGGTTCGGGGCGCGCCGGCCGACACCCCGGCGTGGCGGGCGTACGCGCTGCTGACGATCCGTGAGCGGTCCACCGCAGCATGCGACGTCACAGGGGTGAGGCGGAAGTACCCAATCGTCCCTATCTCGGCCGATCTTGGGCGTTTGGTGGAAGTTCCACGCCGGGCTGGCAGGCCGGGCACCAGTAGGTGACCCGTTCGCCCAGTTCCTCCTTGCGGATGGCGGTCCCGCAGCGGCGGCACGGCTGCGCCCGGCGGCCGTACACGTAGCTGGTGCCACCCCGGTGCAGCACCCCCGTGGTGCTCTGCGTCCAGCGGCCCCGGTTGGCCGCCAGCAGCCGCTGGGCCAGCGCGACAGTGGCGGGCAGGTCCGGCACCGCGCCGACCGGCGTCCACGGCGACACGCCGCGCAGGAACAGCACCTCGCACTTGTAGAGGTTGCCCACCCCGGCCAGGTTGCGCTGGTCGAGCAGCGCCTCGCCGATGGCGCGCTCCGGGTCGGCGGCGAGCCGGCGGACCGCCTCGTCCGCGTCCCAGTCCGGGCCGAGCAGGTCCGGCCCGAGGTGGCCGACGAGCGACTCCTCGTCGGCGGTCGGCACCAGCGCCAGCTCGTGCAGGTGGTAGCCGACGGCGACCGCGGCGGGGGAGCGCAGCACCACCCGGATCAGGTGCGCCGGCCGCGCGGTCCAGCGCTCACCCGGGGCGTACGCCCGCCAGGCGCCGTCCATCCGCAGGTGCGAGTGCAGCGTCCAGGGTTCGGCGTCGGTGCCGGTCAGGCGCAGCAGCAGATGCTTGCCCCGGCTCGCCGACTCGCGCACCGTCCAGCCGGTCAGGTCGGTGGTGGCGAGCTGTGGCACGCGGAAGTCGGACCCGGTGAGCCGGGCCCCGGCCAGCGCGCGTTGCAGGACGCGCGCGGTGTTCCAGACGGTGTCGCCTTCGGGCACCCCGCCATTGTCCCCTACCGAATGGAATTCGCATGTGTCGCTATTTGTACTGAGGTTCCACTTGATCTGCGGAAACGCAACGATCAGGGGGTTCTGAGGAGAATGCTGATGGCACATCTACGACGTCGCACCGTCGTCGCCCTGACCGCCCTGCTCACCGTGGCCGCCGGACTGCCCGGCACGCCCGCGCAGGCCGCGCCCCCGCCCACCGCCGCACCGGCACGCGCCGCCGCGCCCGGCTCCGAACGCTGGTCCGTCGACCTCGCTGTCGCCGGCGGCGACGACGTCAACGTCGCCTGGCGGTCCGGCCGCCTGCGGCTGGCCGACCCACGGCCCACCGCCCGCACCCGCCCGGCCGCCGTCGCCGGACCGGTCGCCGAGGGCATCCTGCTCTCCGCGCCGCGCGCCCTGGACCGGCCCGCGACCCGGGTACGCGCACAGCTCGCCGCCCGCACCGGCGACGGGGGTACGGCGGTGGCCCAGGTACGCGGCTGGCGTGCCCGCGGCTGGACCGAGTGGCGCGACGCCACCGAGGCGGTGTTCGACCAGCCGGTCAGCCGGGTCCAGGCGCGCGTGGTGCTGACCACCAGCGACTCCGCGTCGGAGGCCACCGTCACCGGGCTGACGCTCGCCGCCGACTCGGTCGCCACCACGGCGGTCCAGCCGGCCGCCGCGCTCAAGTACCGGGTGTACGCGACCCGGATCGGCCTGGTCGGCGGCATCACCGCCAACGGGCACACGGTGCGTACCCGGGACCACTTCGCGGCGCTGCCCACCCGGCGCGGCCTGTCCCCGCGCGGCACCGGCGACTACACGGTCAAGGTCTGCACCACGAGCGGCAGCCGCTGCGAGTACGCCCCGGTCTGGGACGTCGGCCCGTGGAACACCCGGGACGACTGGTGGAACCCGGCTTCGGTCCGGGAGAACTGGAAGGACCTGCCGCGCGGGAAGCCGGAGGCGCAGGCCGCCTACCAGGACAACTACAACGGCGGGCGGGACCAGTTCGGCCGTACCGTGCGCAACCCGGCCGGACTGGACCTGGCCGACGGGACGTTCTGGGACGGGCTGCGGCTCACCGACAACGCGTGGGTGGACGTGACGCTGCTGTGGACCGGTGGCGGGGCGCGGGCCGTGGTCGGCTCCGGGCCGCTGAACCTGCGCGCCGGGGCGAGCACCTCGTACGCGAGCCGGGGGCTGGCTGCCACGTACGCCCACGTGCCGGTGCAGTGCTACGTGACCGGGCAGAAGATCGCCGGCACGTACCGCACCACGACGAGGTGGTACCGCCTGGTGGGCGGCAACTACGTCAGCCACGCCTACCTGTCCTCGATCTACGGCGGCACAGTCCCCCGCTGCTGACCGGTGCCGCCCTCCCCTCGCAGACCTCCCCCGCGATCTTGCAGTTTCGGCCCTCTCGCCGGGGCATTCGCCCCTTGTGCCGGGGCATCAACTGCAAGATCGCGGGGAGAGGCGGGGTCAGGGGTTGGTGATTCTGATCAAGGCGCCTGGGGTGGTTTCGAGGGTGTCGGCGGCTCGGCCGGTGTTGACCGCTACGGCCACCAGGCCGGCGGAGTCGACGTAGACCACCAGGGCGCCGGGTTCGGCGTCGCCGAACGTGCGGCCGTGCACCGCCTCGTGGCCGTTCACCAGGACCCGGGACGGCAGGCCGTCGAGCAGCGCGCCCGGCGCGGCGAGCTGGACGTTGCCGAAGTGGTCGACGGTCAGCACCTCGGCGGTGAGGCCGCCCGGCTCGGTGCGTACCACCGGTTCCGGCAGCCGGACCAGCGCGCCCGGGTCCACTGCCGGTCCCGCCTCGGCCGGCGGCGCGCCCAGTGCCAGCCGCGCGGCCACCGGCGCGAACACGTCCCGTCCGTGGAACGTGCGGGAAACGGCCGGGCCGAGCCAGTCCGGGTTGGTCAGCTCCACCGCGGCGGTCACCCCGCCGAGCGCCTCCGCGGCCGGGACCAGCAGCCCGTTGTCCGGCCCGACGAGCAGCCCGCCGGGCGCGGCGAGCGCGATCCCGCGCCGCGTCGTGCCGACACCCGGGTCGACCACCGCCACGTGCACGCCCCATGGCAGGTACGGCACCGTCTGCGCGAGCACCGCCGCGCCCCGGCGTACGTCGGCCGGTGGGATCAGGTGCGTCACGTCGATCACCCGGACGGCCGGGGCGAGCCGGGCCAGCACCCCGTGGCACGCGGCCACGAACCCGTCGGCGAGCCCGTAGTCGGTGGTCAGCGAGACACACCGAGGGGTGCCGTTCACTCGTCGCCCGCCGGGGGCAGGTGCCGCGCCAGGCGCAGCTCGTCGTGCAGCGGGATCCCGTCCGCGCCGACGTGCGGAATGGTCGGCTTGACGGCCCGGGCCCGGTCCACAGCGCCCGCGTCCACCGCGACGATCCGCAGCCCTCGGCGCTGGTAGAAGCGCAGCGCGCCCAGGTTGTCGTTGGTGGTGACCAGCCAGAGCCGGCCCGCCCCGGCGGCGGCGGCCACCTCCTCGGCGGCGGCCAGCAGGGCGCTGCCGGCCCCGGTGCCGGGCGTCGACGCGGCCAGGCTCACCACTTCCAGCCCGTCGGTGTCGACCCGGTACACCAGCGCACCGGCGAACGCGCCGCCGTCGTCGACCGCCACCAGCGCGGGCAGGTCACGCAGGTCGTAGCGGGTGTCGTGGACCACCACGATCGGCCCGCCCCACTCCCGCTCGTGCAACGCCGTCAGCGCGGCGCGGTCCTCGTCGCGCGCCTGACGTACCCGGATCGAGGCCACCGGCACACCCTACGTTCCCGCTCCCCGGCACTCCGGGCGGTCAGCCGCGCAGGCGCAGGCCGCGCGGGGTGGCGCGGAAACCGGCGGCGGTCAGCGCGTCGCGCAGCGGGGACGCGTTCACGGCCTCGCCGTCGGCGCGTTCCACCGAGATCGCGCCGAGCGCACCGGAGTGCACCGCGTCGGCGAGCGCCTTGCCGGCCGCGCCGAGCGTGTCGGCGTCGTCGGTGAACGACAGGATCGTCCGGCCGCCCCGCTCGACGTAGAGCACCAGGTCGCCGCCGACGAGCACGACCAGCGCACCCGCCTTGCGCCCGGCCCGGTGGCCGGTGGCCGGTGCCGCTCCGTCGCCGGAGTCGACCACGCGCTCGGGCCAGGGCAGCGCCGCGCCGTACGGGTTCGCCGGGTCGGTGGCCGCGAGCACGACCGTCGGCCCGCCCCGGCCCTGGGTGTCGTCGGCGAGCGCCCGGATGCGGTCCACCGCGCCCGGCACCGCGAACTGCGCCGCGCCGAGCCCTTCGACGAAGTAGCCGCGCCGGGCCGCCCCGCGTTCCTCCATCGCGGACAGCACCGGGTAGACCCCGGCGAAGCCGCCGGTGACCTGCTCGGCGACGACCGCGCCCCGGGTCACCACGCCGTGCCGTTCCAGCAGCAGGTCGGCCAGGGCGGCGGCCCGGCGGGTGGGGTCGAGGTCGCGTTCGGGCAGCCGGGACCAGCGACCGGCCATGGTGGGCGGGCCGCCCCGGCTGGGCAGTGCCACCCGGCCCGGACGGCGGTAACGGGTGCGCGGCGCCGACGGCCGGGACCGGTGCGCCCCGCCCGCGCCGAGCGCGGCCCGCAGCGGGGCGAGCGTGTCGTTGGTGAGGTGACCGGCCCAGACCAGATCCCACACCGCGCCGGACAGGGCGGCGTCGTCGGTGGCGCCGACCCGGTCGGACAGCGAGCGGAAGAACAGCGCCTGCCCGTCGGCGAGCGCGTCGAGCACCGACTCGTGCAGCGGGGTCAGCGTCAGCGCCTCGTCCGGCGGTGGGAGCAGCAGCGGCGCGACGTCGGCGTACGCGAGCGTCACCCACCCGTCGCCGCCGGAGATCGCGCCCGCGCCGGCCCACACCACCTCGCCACTTGCGCACAGCTCGTCGAGCTGGGCGGGGGAGTAGTCGGCGACCCGGGCGGGCAGCACCAGGCGTTCCAGCGCGGACGCCGGCACGCTCACGCCCTGCAACTGCTCGACGGTGGCGGCGACCGCCTCGACGCCCCGGGCCGACGAGCCGACCTGCTGCCAGCGGGGCAGGAACGCGGCGAGCGCGCGCGGCGGCACCGGTTCGATCTCCCGGCGCAGGGCCGCAAGCGAGCGGCGGCGCAGCAGGCGCAGCACCTCCGCGTCGCACCACTGGGTGCCCACACTGTCCGGCGCGAACTCGCCGGAGACCACCCGGCCGTTCGCGGCGAGCCGGCGCAGCGCCTGCTCCACCACGAACACGCCGAGCCCGAACCGGGCCGCGCAGGTGGCCGCCGCGAACGGGCCGTGCGTGCGGGCGTACCGGGCGACCAGGTCGGCGAGCGGATCGGCCACCGGCGCGAGGTACGCCTCGGCGACCCCGACGGGCAGCGCCACCCCGAGCGCGTCGCGCAGCCGGGCGGCGTCCTCGACGACCACCCAGCGGTCCTCGCCGGCGATGCGGACCCGCAGCACCCGCCGGGCCGCCGCCAGCTCGTCGGTCCAGGACTCCGGTACGCCCCGCTCGGCCAGCTCAGCGCCGCTCAGGTCACCGACCACGCGCAGCAGCTCGACCACGTCCTCCGCGTCGCGGGGCCGCCGCTGCTCGGTGAGCCAGCGCAGTTGGCGTGCGGTCTCGGCGAGCACGTCCGGGTCTAGCAGTTCCCGCAGGTCGACGCGGCCGAGCAGCTCGCCCAGCAGCCCGGAGTCGAGCGCCAGCGCGGCGGCCCGCCGCTCGGCCAGGGGCGCGTCGCCCTCGTAGAGGAACGCGCCGACGTACCCGAACAGCAGCGACCTCGCGAACGGCGACGGGCGCTCGGACTCCACCTCGACCAGGCGTACCTTGCGGGCGGCCAGGTCGCGCATCAGCTCGCCGAGGGCGGGCTGGTCGAAGACGTCCTGGAGGCACTCGCGGGCGGCCTCCAGCGTGACCGGGAAGTCGGCGTACTCGCGGGCCACGTCGAGCAGTTGCGCGGCGCGCTGGCGTTGCTGCCACAGCGGCTGCCGCCGCCGGGGGTCACGCCGGGGCAGCAGCAGTGACCGGGCCGCGCACTCGCGGAACCGGGACGCGAACAGCGCCGACGTGCCGACCGACTCCTCGACGAGCTGGGCGATCTCGTCCGGCTCGAAGACGACCACGTCGGCGCCGGGCGGGGTGTCCGCGGTGTCCGGCAGGCGCACCACGATGCCGTCGTCGGAGGGCATGACCTGGGCGTCCACGCCGTACCGCTCGGCCAGCCGGCGGCCGATCGCCAGCGCCCACGGCCCGTTGACGCGCGCGCCGAGCACCGAGTGCACGGCGAGCCGCCAGTCGCCCAGCTCGTCGCGGAACCGTTCGACCACCACCGTCCGGTCGTCCGGCAGCGACCGGGTGGCCGCCTTCTGCTCGCGCAGGTAGTTCATCAGGTTGCCGGCGGCCCAGTCGTCCAGCCCGCCCGCACGCAGCGCCGCGACCGCGTCGGCGTCGGACTGCCGCAGCAGCGCCCGGACCCGGGCGCCGATCGCCCGGCCCAGCTCGACCGGGCGGCCGAGCTGGTCGCCCTTCCAGAACGGCATCCGGGCCGCCTGCCCGGGCGCGGGGGAGACGAGCACCCGGTCTGGGGTGATCTCCTCGATCCGCCAGGACGACGACCCGAGCAGGAACACGTCACCCACCCGGGACTCGTAGACCATCTCCTCGTCCAGCTCACCGACCCGCGCGGCCCGCTCGGCGCCGGCCAGGAACACGCCGAACAAACCCCGGTCGGGGATGGTGCCGCCGCTGGTCACGGCGAGCCGCTGGGCGCCGGGCCGGCCGGTCAGCACGTCGGTGGCGCGGTCCCAGACCAGCCGCGGACGCAGCTCGGCGAACGCGGTCGACGGGTAGCGCCCGGAGAGCATGTCGAGCACCGCGTGCAGCGCCGAGTCGGGCAGCTCCGCGAACGGCGCCGCCCGCCGGACCAGCACCGCCAGGTCGCCGAGCCGCCACGGCTCCAGCGCCACCATCGCGACGATCTGCTGGGCCAGCACGTCGAGCGGATTGCGCGGGTAGTGCAGCTCCTCGATCGCCCCGACACCCATCCGTTCGGCCACCACTGTGCAGGAGAGCAGGTCGCCCCGGTGCTTGGGGAAGACGACGCCGCGCGAGACCGCGCCGACCTGGTGCCCGGCCCGCCCGACGCGTTGCAGCCCGGCCGCCACGCTCGGCGGCGCCTCGATCTGCACCACCAGGTCGACGGCGCCCATGTCGATGCCCAGCTCCAGGCTGGACGTGGCGACCACGGCGGGCAGCCGGCCGGACTTGAGCGCCTCCTCGATCTGCTTGCGCTCCTCCCGCGACACGCTGCCGTGGTGCGCCCGCGCGAT
The DNA here is from genome assembly GCF_023896895.1 of Micromonospora sp. CPM1. Lineage (NCBI taxonomy): Bacteria > Bacillati > Actinomycetota > Actinomycetes > Micromonosporales > Micromonosporaceae > Micromonospora > Micromonospora sp. CPM1. The sequence continues at coordinate 22,513 of NZ_JAMHIU010000038.1, read as the reverse complement.
CACCGCCGGCGCCCCGGCCGCCGCGCCGGACTGCGCCATCACCTCCGCCGGCTGCCGCGGCGGTCCGACCGGGCCGCCGAACGCTGCTGCCCCCCGCCGTACCCGGCCCCCGTCGCCCGGCTCGCCGCCGGACACCGCGCCCAGCCCGCCGCCGTCGTCGAGCCCGGCCCCGTCGCCGGCCGGCGGGCCGTCGGCGCCGGGCAGCAGATCGGATACGCGCACCGGCTCCCCGCCCCGGGCCACGCGGCTGCCCTCCGGGGCGGACGCCGCCTCCAGCTCCTCGGCGGCCAGCTCGTTGAGGCGGGCGCAGAGGCGTTCGGCGCTGCGCCGGGAGTTGGTGAACACGATCGTGGACCGGTGCGCGCGGATCAGCGCGAACACGCGTTCCTCGACCGCCGGCCAGATCGAGGGGCGGCGGGGTGCGAGGCCGCCCAGGTCGTCCTCCGGCGGCTCCTGCTCGTCGAGGCGGGTCATGTCCTCCACCGGGACCTGGACGCTGACCTCGATGGTCTTGTTCGCCGGCGGCTGCACCACGTCGACCGGGCGTGCGCCGCCCAGGAAGCGGGCGCACACGTCGATCGGCCGGACGGTGGCGGACAACCCGATCCGTTGGGCGGGACGCTCCAGCAGCGCGTCGAGCCGTTCCAGGGACAGCGCCAGGTGGGCGCCGCGCTTGGTGCCGGCGACCGCGTGCACCTCGTCGACGATCACCGTGTCGACGCCGCGCAGCGAGTCGCGGGCGGCGGAGGTGAGCAGCAGGAACAGCGACTCGGGCGTGGTGATGAGGATGTCCGGCGGGGTGCGGGCGAAGGCCCGGCGCTCGTCGGCCGGGGTGTCGCCGGTCCGCATGCCGACGGTGATGTCGGGCGGGACCAGGCCGAGCCGGGAGGCGGCCTGGCGGATGCCGGCGAGCGGGGCGCGCAGGTTGCGTTCCACGTCGACGGCGAGCGCCTTGAGCGGGCTGACGTAGAGCACCCGGCAGCGGCGCCGGGGATCGGCCGGCGGCGGCTCCTTGGCGAGCCGGTCGAGCGACCAGAGGAACGCCGCGAGCGTCTTGCCGGAGCCGGTCGGCGCGACGACGAGGGCGTTGCGTGCGGCGGCCACCGAGCGCCAGGCGCCCTCCTGGGCCGGGGTGGGCGCGGCGAAGGCCGCGGTGAACCATTCCCGGGTCGCCGCGCCGAACTCCGCCAGGACACCGCCCGACCCGCCTGACCCGCCTTGCCCGCCTGGCCGGCTCGCCGGGGTCACCTCGTCCGCCACGCTCCCATCCTGCCGCGCCGGTGTGACATCCGGCCCGCCGCCGGACCGTTCCCTCCCGCCCACGACAGCCCGAGAATGGAATGGGCGATTATTCCGTTAAGTCTTACTTAACTGCTTGCTTGTGGGCTGCAACATAAAGTAACTTCACTCGCGATGCGGCGTGGGGTGGAGGCGTGGATGACCGTCGAGGACCGAGGTCTGGGTTCCGGAACCGACGTGCTCATCCGCAAGGTCGACAGTCGCCTGGCCGCGCTCCGCGCCGCGCTGCACGGCCCCGATCTCGAACTGGCCGAGGAACTGGCCGCGCGGCTGCGCGAGATGATCCTGGCGACCGCCCGCTCCAGCGCCGCCGACCGCGCCCGCGTCCGGGCCGCCGTGCACTACTTCGTCCAGCGCCGGGAGAGCCGCGACGCCCGGCTGCCGCTGCGCTCCCTGGTCGCCGCCCAGCGCGCCGTCGACCGCGCCGCCCGCCAGCTGGCCACCCCCAACCCCACCCCCTGACCCCCGCCGCACCCCGCCCTCCCGCCCTCCCGCCGCCCCGGTGATCAAGGAGTTCGTGTCCGGAAGCGCGCCCGATCCCGCCGCAAACTCCTTGATCACCGCCCGAGAGGCCGGGAAGGACGGGAAGGCCGGGAAGGCCGGGTGGAGGTAAGGGTGGGTTTTGGGAAAAACGGCCCGGTTCGGTGCCTCTGTGGCGTGTGATCGGTTGTGACACCAGCGTGTTCTGCGCGCTGTCACCTCGACCGGGAGTACGCGTGCTCGTCCTGCTGATCGTGCACCTGGTGGCGGCGCTGCTCGCCCCGCTGCTGGTCCGCCGGTGGGGTCCGCGCGCCTGTCTGCTGCTCGCGCTCGCCCCGGCCGCCACAGCGGTCTGGGCGGCGGCGCACACCGCTGACGTACGCGACGGCGGCGAGGTGGTCGAGACGTACCCCTGGATCTCGCAGCTCCAGCTCGACGTGGCGCTGCGGGTCACCACGCTGTCCTGGCTGATGCTGCTGCTCGTCGGCGGCGTCGGCGCGCTGGTGCTGGTCTACTCCGCCCGCTACTTCCCGCCCGGGTCGGTCGGGCTGGCCCGGTTCGCCGCCGTCATGGTCGCCTTCGCCGGAGCCATGCTCGGCCTCGTCGTCTCCGACGACCTGCTGCTGCTCTACGTCTTCTGGGAACTGACCACGGTCTTCTCGTACCTGCTCATCGGGCACAGCACCGAGCGCCGCTCCAGCCGGTGGGCCGCCGCGCAGGCGCTCACCGTGACCACGCTGGGCGGGCTGGCCATGCTCGTCGGGTTCCTGCTGCTCGGCCACCACGCCGGGGGCTACCGGTGGTCGGAGGTGGCCGCGGCGCCGCTGCCCGGCGGCGGATACCTGACCGTCGCGGTGCTGCTCATCCTCGCCGGGGCGCTGGCGAAGTCCGCGGTGTTCCCGTTCAACGCCTGGCTGCCGATGGCGATGGCCGCCCCGACGCCGGTGAGCGCGTACCTGCACGCGGCGGCGATGGTGAAGGCCGGCATCTTCCTCATCGGACTGCTCGGCCCGGTGCTCGCCCCGGTCGACGGGTGGCGGCCGGTCACGGTGGTCGCCGGCCTGGTCACGCTCGTCATCGGCGGGTGGGCGGCACTACGGCAGACCGACCTGAAGCTGCTGCTGGCGTACGGGACGGTCAGCCAGCTCGGCCTGCTCACCGTGGTGTTCGGCGCGGGCACCCCGAAGGCGGCGCTGGCCGGCGTGGCGATGCTGGCCGCACACGCCCTGTTCAAGGCGGCGCTGTTCCTGGTCGTCGGCATCCTCGACCACGAGGCCGGCACCCGTGACCTGCGGGAGCTGTCCGGGGTCAGACGGACCGCGCCGGTGCTGGCCGTCGTCGCCACGCTGGCCGCCGCCTCGATGGCCGGGGTGCCGCCGCTGCTCGGGTTCGTCGGGAAGGAGGCGGCGCTCGCCGCGTTCACCGGCGATCCACTGGTCCTGATCGTGCTGGTCGCCGGCAGCGCGCTCACCGTCGCGTACAGCATCCGGTTCCTCTGGGGCGCGTTCGGCGCCCGGCCCGGCGTGCCGGACACCGAGCTGGCCCGGCCGCCCGCCGCGATGCTCGTGCCCCCGGCGCTGCTCGCCGTGGCCGGGCTCGCCGCCGGTCCGGCCGCCGGGTGGCTGAGCGGCCTGTTCGAGCCGTACGCCGAGCTGTTCGGGCCGGTCGAGGAGCACCTGGCGCTCTGGCACGGACCCACGGCGGCGCTCGGCCTGTCCGCCGTCGTGCTGGCCGGCGGTGTGGTGCTGCACCTGATCCGCGGCCCGCTGGCGCCCGCGCTGGCGCGGCTGCGCTCGCCGGTGAACGGCAACCAGGGGTACGAGTGGGTGACGCACGGCTTCGACCGGCTCGCCATCGAGGTCACCGGCGCCACCCAGCGGGGCTCGCTGCCGCAGTACCTCGGCACCGTGCTGCTCGTGCTGGTGTTCGTGCCGGGCGGGGCGATGCTCGCCACCGCGCCGTGGCGGGTCGACCTGGCGCCCTGGGACAACCCGGCCCAGCTCGTGGTCTGCGTGGTGATCGCGGTCGCCGCGCTGCTCGCGGTCGGCGCGCGCCGCCGGCTCACCGCGATGCTGCTCGTCGGCGTGACCGGCTACGGCACCGCGATGATGTTCGTCCTCTACGGCGCGCCGGACGTGGCGCTGACCCAGTTCCTGGTGGAGACCGCGACGATCGCGGTGTTCGTGCTGGTGCTGCGGCGGCTGCCGGAGCGCTTCTCGGCCCGCCCGCTGCGCCGCAGCCGCTGGGTCCGGCGCGGTATCGGGATCGCCGCCGGCGTCGTGATGGCCGGCCTGGCGCTGGCCGCGGCCGGAGCGCGGCGGGCGCCGTCGATCTCCGCCGACTTCCCGGACCTGGCCCTGGTCGAGGGGTACGGCCGCAACGTCGTGAACGTGACGCTCGTCGACATCCGGGCGTGGGACACGATGGGGGAGATCTCGGTGCTCGTGGTGACCGCGACCGGCGTGGCGAGCCTGATCTACGAGCGTTCCCGCACCGGGCCGCGTCCCCGCCGTCCCCAGCCGGTCGCGTTGCGCGCCGGCGACCGGCGCACGGTGTGGCTGCGCGGCGGGCAGGCGCTGCCGGAGCGGCGGCGCTCGATCGTGTTCGAGGTGGTCACCCGGCTGATCTTCCACACCGTGCTGGTCTTCTCGCTGTTCCTGCTGTTCTCCGGGCACAACGCCCCCGGCGGCGGCTTCGCGGGCGGGCTGGTCGCCGGCCTCGCGCTGGCCCTGCGTTACCTGGCCGGCGGCCGGTACGAGCTGGCCGAGGCGGCGCCGGTCGGGGCCGGCACGGTGCTCGGCGCGGGTCTGGGCATCTCGGTCGGCAGCGGCGTGCTCGGCCTGGCGCTCACCGGCGAGGTGCTCCAGAGCGTGAAGGTCAACCTGTGGCTGCCGGCGATCGGTGACTTCTACCTGGTCACGTCGCTGTTCTTCGACATCGGCGTCTACCTGGTGGTGGTCGGGCTGGTGCTGGACATCCTGCGGAGCCTGGGCGCCGAGGTGGACCGGCACGTGGAGGCCGCGGGCGAGGCGGGCCGCGGGCTGGTCGTCCAGCGGGACGGCCCACCATGACGAGGGGGGCGGCCGGGCCGACGCTGGTGCTGGTGCTGGCGGTCGGGGTGCTCGTCGCCGCCGGTGTGACGCTGCTGCTGGAACGCAGCCTGACCCGGATCCTGCTCGGCATCATCCTGCTCGGCAACGGCGTGAACCTGCTCATCCTGCTCGGCGGGCGGGCCGGTGCCGCACCGCTCGTGGGCTCCACCTCGCAGGGCGCGATGAGCGACGCGCTGCCGCAGGCCATGGTGCTCACCGCCGTGGTGATTACGTTCGGGCTGACCGCGTTCCTGCTCGCCGTCGCCTACCGGAGCTGGTACACCAGCGGCGACGACGAGGTGCAGGACGACCTGGAGGACCGGCAGATCGTCCGGCTCGCCGAGAGCAACGAGGTGTCCACGGCGGACCTCGGCGGCGAGGGCCCGGACGACGACCCGGAGCAGGTGGATCCGGAGCCGGCCCGCCGGCGGTTGCGCCGGGACGGGGAAACCACATGAGTGCCCTCGTGCCGCTTCCGGTGGTGGTGCCGCTGCTCGGCGCGGCGCTCACCCTGCTGCTGTCCGGGCGGCCCGGGTTGCAGCGGTGGGTGAGCGTGCTCTGCCTGTCCAGCGTCCTGGTGGTGGCGGCGGTGCTGCTGGTGCAGGCGTACCGGTTCGGGCCGGTGGTGGTGCAGGTGGGCGGCTGGCCGGCGCCGGTGGGCATCGTGCTGGTGGCGGACCAGTTGGCGGCGCTGATGGTGCTCGTCTCCTCGGCGGTGACGCTGTGCGTGCTGCTCTACTCGATCGGCCAGGGCCGGGGGGAGACCGGGGAGACCGCGCCGGTGAGCATCTTCCACCCCACGTACCTGGTGCTGACCGCGGGCGTGACGAACGCCTTCCTGGCCGGGGACCTGTTCAACCTCTTCGTCGGCTTCGAGATCCTGCTGGCCGCGAGCTTCGTGCTGATCACGCTGGGCGGCACCGAGGTGCGGTTGCGGACCGGGTCGACGTACGTGGTGGTCAGCATCCTGTCGTCGCTGCTGTTCCTGTCCGCCGTGGGGCTGGTGTACGCGGCCACCGGCACGCTGAACATGGCGCAGCTCGCCGGCCGGCTGGACGCGCTGCCGTCGGGCGTACGCCTGACCCTGCAACTGACGCTGCTGCTCGCGTTCGGGATCAAGGCGGCGGTGTTCCCGCTGTCGGCGTGGCTGCCGGACAGCTACCCGACCGCGCCCGCCCCGGTGACGGCGGTCTTCGCCGGCCTGCTCACCAAGGTCGGCGTGTACGCGATCATCCGTACCGAGACGCTGCTGTTCCCCGGCGGGCAGGTCGCCACGCTGCTGATGGTGGTGGCCGGGCTGACCATGGTGGTCGGCATCCTCGGCGCGGTCGCCCAGTCGGACCTGAAGCGGCTGCTGTCCTTCACGCTGGTCAGCCACATCGGCTACATGATCTTCGGGGTGGCGCTGAGCAGCGTCGCCGGCCTGTCCGGGGCGATCTTCTACGTGGTGCACCACATCACCATCCAGACCACGCTGTTCCTGGTCGCCGGCCTGGTCGAGGAACGCGCGGGCAGCACCGACCTGCGCCGTATCGGCGGCCTGGCGCGGATCGCCCCGATGCTCGGCGTGCTCTTCTTCGTCCCGGCGATGAACCTCGCCGGCATCCCGCCGTTCTCCGGGTTCCTCGGCAAGCTCGGCCTGCTCCAGGCCGGCGTGGCGGCCGGCGGCACGCTGCCCGCCGTGCTGGTCGCGGCCGGCACGCTGACCAGCCTGCTCACGCTCTACGCCGCCTCCCGGGTGTGGAACATCGCGTTCTGGCGGGAGCCCCGGCTGGCCACCGCCACCCCGCCGGCCCGGCTGCCCGGGCTGATGGTCGGGGCGACCACCGCCCTGGTGGCGCTGGGCGTGCTGTTCACGCTGCTGGCCGGGCCGCTGTTCCAGGTCACCGCGGACGCGGCCACCGACCTGCGCGAGCGCACCCCGTACGTGCGAGCGGTCCTGCCCCGGGACGTGCCGTGACCGACGACCTGCCCCCGGGCGCGGGGGCGACCGGTGAGCCGGCGGGCATGCCCCGGCCCGTGCCCGCCCCGGACGCGCCCGTGCGGCCCGTCGGCCGGGGTGGGCGGCGGCGGGACCAGGCGGTCGCGCTCGCCTGGCTGGTCGTCGCCTGGATGCTGCTGTGGGGCGACGTGTCCTGGGGCAACCTGTTCGCCGGCCTGGTGGTCGGCGTGGCCGTGCTGCTGTTCTTCCCGCTGCCACCGGTCACGTTCGGCGGCCGGGTACGCCCCCGCGCGCTGCTGGTGTTCGCTGCCACGTTCGTCGCGGAGTTGGTCAGCGCCAGCCTGCACGTGGCCGCCGTGGCGCTGCGCTTCGGCTACCGCCCGCGGGGCGCGATCATCGCGGTGCCGCTGCGCGTGCGCACCGATCTCAACCTGGCGCTCACCGCCGAGGTGATCTCGCTGGTGCCGGGCACGCTGATCCTCGACGTCGACCGGGCCGAGGGCGTGCTCTACGTGCACCTGCTCGACGTGCGCGGACCCGAGGACATCACCGCCAGCCGCGAGCGCGTGCTCGCCGTCGAGCGGCGCATCGTGCGCGCCATCGGATCTCCCGACGAGGTACGCCGGCTCGACATCGAACCCGTGGAACGGAGGAACCACCAGTGACAGTCCTGCTCGCCGTCGCGCTCACCGTGCTGCTCTCGGCCACCGCGCTGCTCGCCCTGGCCCGGATCTACCGCGGCCCGTCCCTGCTCGACCGGGTCGTCGGCGCCGACCTGCTGCTGTCGGCGATGCTCGCCGCGGTGGGGGCGGAGGCCGCTGTGAACCGGCACGCCACCACGCTGCCCGTCCTGGTGGTGCTCTCCCTGCTCGGCTTCATCGGGTCGGTGTCGCTGGTGCGCTTCGCGGTCCGGGCCGAAGCGTGAGCGCGAGGAGTGAGCCGGGTTTGCGAGCCCCGCAGTCGCGAACGAAAGGAGGCTCAGCGTGATGGCCGGCGCGGTCGCGGACTGGGTGGGTGGCTTCCTGCTGCTGGCCGGGGCGGCGCTGGCCCTGGTCGCCGGCATCGGGCTGGTGCGCTTCCCGGACGTCCTGGACCGGATGCACGCGGCCACCAAGCCCCAGGTGCTGGGCGTCCTGCTGCTGCTGGCCGGGCTGGCGCTGCGCCTGCGTACCCCCTCGGATCTGGGCATGCTGGTCCTGGTGGCGATCTTCCAGCTCTCCACCGCGCCGGTGGCCGCGCAGATGATCGGCCGGGCCGCGTACCGCTCCGGGCGGGTCGACCGCACGCTGCTGGACGCCGACGAACTGGCCGGGCGCTGAACCGGACGTGCGGGAGGCTTCCCGGCACCCTCAGCGAACATCCAGCGGCCCCCGATAAAATGGGCGGCATGATCGACTCTCCTGCCCCGGAGGGCAGCAGTAGCCGGCCGGGTCATACCCGGCGAATTCCCTCCCCGACGACCCCGGGAGCCCTGAACCTCCCGTGTTGATCCTCGTCGGTCTCCTTCTCATCACCGTCCTCACCGCCGCCACCGGTTACTTCGTGGCCCAGGAGTTCGGTTACGTCGCCGTGGACCGGGGCAAGCTCAAGCAGCTCGCCGACGGTGGCGACCGTGCCGCGGCCCGGGCCCTGGAGGTGACCGGGCGGCTCTCGTTCATGCTGTCCGGCGCGCAGCTCGGCATCACCGTGACCGCCCTGCTGGTCGGTTACGTCGCCGAGCCGTACCTGGGCGCCGGGCTGGCCGACCTGCTCGGCCTGGCCGGGCTGTCCAGCTCGGTGTCGCTGCCGCTGTCGGTGGCCCTCGCCCTGATCATCGCCACGGTGGTGCAGATGGTCCTCGGCGAGCTGGCCCCGAAGAACCTGGCCATCGCGCGGGCCGAGCCGCTCGCCCGGGCGCTGTCCCGGTCCACCCTGATGTACCTGAAGATCGCCGGTCCGCTGATCACGCTGTTCGACCGGGCCGCCGTACGGCTGCTCCGCCGGGTCGGCATCGAGCCGATCGAGGAGCTGCCCAGCGGCGCCACCCCGCAGGACCTGGAACAGATCATCGCCGAGTCCCGGGAGGAGGGGCATCTCGACGCCGAGATGTCCGACCTGCTGGACCGGGGTCTGGACTTCCGGGAGCTGACCGCCGGGGAGGCGATGGTGCCCCGGGTCGACGTGCACACCGTCCGGGCCGACGAGCCGGTCAGCCGGATCGTCGAGCTGCTGGACACCGGCCACTCCCGGTTCCCGGTGAGCGGCGCCGAGGGCGTCGACGACCTGATCGGCGTGGTCGGCATCGCCGACGTGCTCGGGGTGCCCCCGGCGCAGCGCGCGACCACCCGGGTCGACGCGGTGGCCGTACCCCCGTTGCTGGTGCCCGAGACGCTGCCGCTGCCGACGGTGCTGGACCGCCTGCGGTCCGGGCACCGGCAGCTCGCCTGCGTGGTCGACGAGTACGGCGGCTTCGCCGGCGTGATCACGCTGGAGGATCTGGCCGAGGAGCTGGTCGGACCGATCCGCGACGAGGACGACCCGCCGGACCGGGCCGCGGCCCGGCAGGAGGACGGCTCGTGGGTGGTCCCGGCGCGCTGGCGCATCGACGAGGTCGCCGACAGCACCGGCATCGAACTGCCGGAGGCGCCCGAGTACGACACGCTCTCCGGTCTGGTCATGCGGGAGCTGGGCCGGGTGCCCGAGGTCGGTGACCGGCTGGAGATCCCGGTCGCCACGGACGGCGACGGATCGTCCGGCGGCCCGCGGGTGCTGGTCGAGGTGCTGGCGGTGGACCGGCACGTGGCCGATTCGGTGCGGCTGCGGCCGACCGCCGACGTGTCCGGGGAGGGTGGCGCATGAGCCCCGGGTTCGCGTTGTCCTTCTCCGTGGTGCTGCTGGCGCTCAACGGGTTCTTCGTGGCCGCCGAGTTCGCGCTCGTCGCGTCCAAGCGGTACCGGCTGGAACAGGCGGCGGCCGGCGGCGGCCGGGCGGCCCGCGCGGCGCTGGACGGCGTCCGCGAGCTGAGCCTCATGCTCGCAGGCGCGCAGCTCGGCATCACGCTGTGCACGCTGGGTCTGGGCGCGCTGGCCGAGCCGGCCATCGAGCACCTGCTCAGCCCGCTGCTGCACGCGGTCGGCCTGCCCGCCGCGGCCAGTCACGTGGTGGCGCTGGTGTTCGCGCTGTCGCTCGTGACGTTCCTGCACCTGGTGGTCGGCGAGATGGCCCCGAAGTCGTGGGCGATCACCGACGCGGAGCGTTCGGCGACGCTGCTGGCGCTGCCGTTCCGGGCGTTCGCCCGGATCGTCCGGCCGGTGCTGTCCGTGCTCAACGGGCTCGCGAACGCGATGCTGCGCCTGTTCGGCGTGCAGCAGCAGGACCAGTTGGCCCAGGTGCACGGCCCGGACGAGCTGCGCATCCTGCTGGAGCAGTCCCGGGAGCACGGGCTGCTCGGCGCCGAGCAGCACCAGTTGCTCAGCAGCATGCTGGAGCTCCAGGGCACCACAGTCGCCCAGGTGATGGAGCCGTTCGACCGGATCGTCACGGTGGGCCGGGGCGAGACCGCCGAGCGGATCGAGCACGTGTCCCGCGACAGCGGCCGCTCCCGGCTGGCGGTGGTCGACACCGGTGGCGAGGTGTGCGGCCTGGTGCACGTACGCGAGGCGGTGCGCGCCGTCACCACCGGCCGCCCGGCGACCGCTGAGGAGTTGATGACCAACGCCTTCACGCTGCCGGCCGAGGCGTCGGTGACCGAGGCGGTGGCCGCGATGCGGGCGCAGCAGGCGCAGCTCGCGCTGGTGAGCAACGGCGGCGGGCCGACCCGGCCGGTCGGGTTCGTCGCGCTGGAGGACCTCCTGGAGGAGGTCATCGGCGAGTTCGACGACGAGACCGACCCGGTGCCGCGAGGCCGCCGGATGCGCTGACCGTCGTGACGCCGGCCCGGCGAGGTGGGAGACCACCTCGGCCGGGCCGGCGTCCGTTCCGGCCTGGCATGGCCGGGCGGGCAGCGGGAAAGCCGCGGCATGCGGTTGACCGGCGTGTCGCGGGACTCGGCCTGGACCGGGCTCTCGGTGAGCACCACGGTGCCCAATCCGAGCACCCGGCCGGGCCTGCGCCTGCCGGGCCGGGTGACGCTCGCCGCCGGCGACTCGGACGTGCCGGTCCGGCACATCCGGCTGGGGCTGGTGACCCAGGTCGAACCGGAGGACCCGGAGGCGCCGCGCCGCCTGGTGCAGTTCCACACGTGGACGATCGCGGGACGGTTCGTGGTGCCGGCCGGGCGGCGGCGGGCGGTCGACTTCGCCGTGCCGCTGCCGTGGGAGTCGCCGGTGACCACGTACGGCGGGGTGCCGTTGCTGAGCCTGCGTACGGGGCTGCGCACCGAGGTGTCGGTGGACCCGGAGGTGGACCAGGGCGCGATGGTGCCGGTGCTGATCCACCCGCTGCCCACCCAGGAGCACGTGCTCGCCGCGCTGGACACGCTCGGCTTCGCGATCCGGCAGGCGGGGCTGCGCGAGGGACGGCTGCCGGGGGTGGAGCAGACGCTGCCGTTCCAGCAGTGGTACGGGTTCTGGGCCGCCCCGCTCTACGCCGGCCCGATGACCGAACTCGAAATGATCATGCTGACCGACCCGGCCGGCATGGAGGTGCTGCTCTGGCTGGACCGGCGGCTCTCCCTGGCCGGGATCACCCACCAGAGCATCAGCCGGTTCCGGGTCTGGCACGCCGGTGCCGACAAGCGCGACTGGGTGGCCACAGTGGACGGCTGGCTGCGGCACGCCATCGACAGGCACGCGGCGGCCGCCGCGCACGCCGACTGGTCCGCCACGATCCGCGAGTCGGCGCACGTCAGCCGCCGCCCCGACCGGCCCGTCGCGCCGGGCTACGGGCTCGGTGGGACGGCCGGCGGCGCGGGCATCGGCGGTGGTGGCGGAGGCGGCGACGGCACCTGACCGGTGCCGCCGGTCAGCCGGCGGCGAGCTTGAGGCTGAAGCCGAGGAACAGCACCGCGACCGCCGTGGTGCCGCTCGCGGCGAGCCGGCGGCGCTGCCGGAACTGGGCCGCCAGGTACGTGCCGGTGAAGATCAGCACGGTCAGGTAGATCGCGCTGGCGACCTGTGCGATCAGCCCGAGCAGCAGGAACGACAGCGCCGGCCACGCGTACCCGGGGTCGACGAACTGGATGAAGAACGAGACGAAGAACAGGATCGCCTTCGGGTTGAGCAGGCTGATCACCAGCGCCCGCCGGAACGGCTCCCGCTGTTCCGCCGGCTCGACCTCGTCGATCAGGCGCGGCGTGGCCGGGTCGTTGCGGTCGCGCCAGCGCCGCCACGCGCCGCGCAGCATGGCCAGCCCCAGATACCCGAGGTACGCCGCGCCGGCGTACTTGATCACCAGGTAGAGCGGTGGGTACGCCTGGAGCAGCGAGGCCACCCCGGCGGCGGACATGACCATCAGCACCGCGTCGCCGACGAACACCCCGGCGGCGGCCCGGTAACCGGTGGCCACGCCCCGGCGGGCGGCGGTGGCCAGCACGAAGAGCGAGTTCGGCCCGGGCAGCAGCACGATCGCCACGGTGCCCAGCACGTACGTCCAGATGTCGGTGATCCCCAGCACGCCGGACATCATGACGCCGCGCCCGCCGTGGGGCGAAGCCTTTCCCGCAGGCTGACCTGTGCCTTCGGCCACTCCTGCGCGAGCATGGAGTACTGCACGGTGTCCCGCCAGGAGCCGTCGGCGCGCTGCTTGTGCTGCCGCAGCACGCCCTCCCGGCTCGCGCCGAGCCGTGCGATCGCCCGCTGGGAGCGTTCGTTGCGGATGTCGGTGTGCCAGACCACGCGGACCGCGTCCAGGTCGTCGAAGGCCCGGCCCAGCAGCAGCAGCTTCGCCTCGGTGTTGACGCCGGTACGCCACCACGGGCGGCCCAGCCAGGTGTAGCCGACGGCCAGCGACCGGCGGACCGGGTCGATCTCGTAGTACGAGGTCGTGCCGATCACCGCCCCGGTGACCGCGCAGCGCTGGGTCCAGCACACCTGCTCGCCGCGCTCCTGCGCGTCCAGGTAGCCGGCGACCACCCGGCGCATCTCGGCGGCGTCGGCGGGCTGCGTGCCGCCCAGGTGCCGCCAGACCTCCGGGTCGGCGGTGGCGGCGTACAGCTCGTCGGCGTGGGCGAGGTCGAGCGGCTCCAGCACGACGTGCTCACCGCGCAGCACCACCGGCTCGTGCCACGGCGAGCGGGCCGTCCGCAGGTACGCCGGCACCGGCGCGGCCACCCCGGGCGCCGGTTCGGGGCGGCCCGGCGTGAGCCGCAGCGGCACCACACCGGCCCAGTACGGCAGCGCCTCGTCGGCCGGCTCGTCGTTGACGCCGCCGGTGCGCATCCGTACCGACACCTCGCGCAGCGGCAGCGCCAGCACGGCCGTCTCGGCCAGCTCGCGCCGGTTCGGCGGGCGGCTGTCGCCGGACCGGCCGGTGGCCACCTTCTCCACCAGCGCGGTCATCACGGCGGCCTTCTCGCCGGGGTCGTCGACCAGCCGGGCGGTGCCGTGCGCCACCACCGACCGGTAGTTGGCGCTGTGGTGGAACTGGGAGCGGGCGTAGATGAGCCCGTCGAGGTGGGTCACCGCGACGCAGACCGGCAGCCCGGCCTCGCCCCGGGCGGCGAGCAGCGGCCGGCTGCCGGTGGACCCGTGCAGGTAGAGCGTGTCGCCGAGGCGGACGTGCAGCGTCGGCAGGACGCGCGGCTCACCGTCGACTGTGAACGCCAGCGCGCAGTGGTACGCCTCGTCGAGCAGCGCGTGGGCGGTGGCCCGGTCGTAGTGCATCCGGTCGCGGACGCGGCTGGCGGTGGTGCGTTCGGTCGGGGGGTACACGTGACATCCCACCTTCGTACTAGTACAATCTCCGAACTGTGGCAGCACATTATCAGATCGTCGGTTCCACCTCAGCCGCGATTTCGGCAAGCGTCGAATCCGGCATCCGCACCGGTGACCTCGCCCCGGGCGACGCCCTGCCCGCCGTCCGGGCGCTCGCCGCCGACCTCGGCGTCAGCCCGGCCACCGTCGCGAAGGCGTACCAGGAACTGCGGCAGCGCGGCCTGGTCGCGACCGCCGGCCGGCACGGCACCCGGGTGCGCCCCCGCCCGCCGGTCGCCGCCCGCCGCTCCGCGCTGCTGCCCCCGCCGCTGACCGGCGGCCGCGACCTCTCCGCCGGTCAGCCCGACCCCCGGCTGCTGCCCCCGCTCGGGCCGCACCTGGCCGCGCTCGCCGCCGAGATCGGACCCCCCGGCGGGTACGCGACCGACGCCGTGCTGCCCGACCTGGCCGCCCTGGCCCGGGACCGGCTCACCGCGGACGGGGTGCCGGCCGGCGAGCTGACAGTCACCGGCGGCGCGCTCGACGGCATCGAACGGCTGCTCGCCGCCCACCTGCGCCCCGGTGACGCGGTGGCGGTGGAGGATCCGGGCTGGGCCAACCTGCTCGACCTGATCGCCGCGCTCGGGCTGCGTACCGTCGGGGTGCCGGTGGACGACGAGGGCCCCACCGTCGGCGGCGTCCGGGCGGCGCTGGCCGCCGGGGTCCGGGCGCTCGTGGTGACCAGCCGGGCGCAGAACCCGACCGGCGCCGCAGTCTCCGCCGGCCGGGCCGACGCGCTGCGGACGCTGCTCGCCGGCCGCGCCGACCTGCTGCTGATCGAGGACGACCACGCCGCCGAGCTGGCCCGCGTACCCCTGTGCCCGCTCGCCGGGGCGACCCCGGCGTGGGCCTTCGTCCGGTCGGTGAGCAAGCCCTACGGGCCCGACCTGCGGCTGGCGGTGCTGGCCGGCGACGAGGCCACAGTGGCCCGGGTCGCCGGGCGGGCGCGGGTCGGCGCCGGCTGGGTCTCCACGGTGCTGCAACGCCTGGTCCTGTCGCTCTGGCGCGACCCGGCCACCGCCGGGCTGGTGCGGCACGCGGCGGACAGCTACGACAGGCGGCGCGACGGGCTGGTGGCCGCGCTCGCCGCGCGTGGGGTGGCCGCGCACGGGCGTACCGGGATCAACGTGTGGGTGCCGGTGCCCGACGAGACGGTGGCGGTCACGACGCTGCGCGACGCCGGGTGGTCGCTCGCCCCCGGCGGCCTGTACCGGATCGCCGCCGCGCCCGCCGTGCGCGTCTCGGTGAGCGCGCTGGACGAGGCGGACGTGCCCGCACTCGCCGACGCAATCGCCCGCGCCACCCGGCCCACCTCGACCTTCACCGCCTGATCGCGGCAAGCGCTCGCGTGGGCGGCTGCGGACGGGGTAGAACGGTCGGCATGGCCGAGACCGAGAGCGCCCCCGGAGCGCAGGAGTTCATCCCGCCGTCGGCGGACACCATCGACGAGCTGCGCGCCGCGGCGGGCGACTGCCGGGGCTGCGAGCTGTACCGGGACGCCACCCAGACCGTCTTCGGTCGCGGCGACGAACACGCGCGCGTGGTCTTCGTCGGCGAGCAGCCGGGCGACATCGAGGACCAGAAGGGACTGCCGTTCGTCGGCCCGGCCGGGCGGCTGCTGCGCAAGGCCGTCGACGACGCGGCGCTCGACCCCGCCCAGATCTACCTGACGAACGCCGTGAAGCACTTCCGGTTCGAGCTGCGCGGCAAGCGGCGCATCCACCAGACCCCGGACCGGGTGCACGTCACCGCCTGCCGGCCCTGGCTGGTCGCCGAGTTCGCCCGGCTGCGCCCGGAGATCGTGGTGGTGCTCGGCGCCACCGCCGCCAAGGCGCTGCTCGGCCCGAGCTTCCGGGTGACGAAGCAGCGCGGTGAGCTGATGCCCTGGCCGGCCGCCGCCCAGCACCCGGAGGACTTCGAGCGGGTGCCGGTGGACCGGACGGGCGCTGTGGCCGACGCCCCGGCGGCCCGGCTGCTC
This sequence comes from Micromonospora sp. CPM1, assembly GCF_023896895.1. NCBI lineage: Bacteria > Bacillati > Actinomycetota > Actinomycetes > Micromonosporales > Micromonosporaceae > Micromonospora > Micromonospora sp. CPM1. The sequence continues at coordinate 6,832 of NZ_JAMHIU010000038.1, read as the reverse complement.
GCCACCATCCACCCGTCCGCGGTGCTGCGCGCCGACAACCAGGACGTGGCCTACGAGGGGCTGGTCGCCGACCTGAAGGTGGCCGCCAAGGCGCTGCGCTGATTCAGGAGCGCTGCTGCCAGGTGCAGAGGCAGACGCGGTTGCCGTCCGGGTCGGCGAGCACCCAGAAGCTCGGCGCCTCCGCGTCGCTGACCAGCGTGCCGCCGGCCGCCAGCGCCGCAGCGATGCGCGCGTCCACCTCGGCCGGGTCGACCCACACGTCCGGGTGCCACCGCTGCCGGGGCTCGTCCCGGCCGGAACGCTGGAACCAGACCGTCGGCAGCACGCCGTCCGGGTCGCGTACCTCGTCGTCGTCCGGGCCCCGGCCGCCCGGCGACCGCCAGGCCAGGACCGCCCGCCAGAACGGCAGCACCGCCGCGTGCTCCGGGGTGTCCAGCGCGAGTTCCAGGCGGGCCAGCCCGGCCGCCGACAGGGTCAGCCCGGCGTCGGCGGCCAGCGCCGAGATCGTCCGGGCCAGCCGCAGGTCACGCTGCGTCACGCCGCCCGCGTCGTGCGACCAGAGCCGCACGTCGACGTGGGTGTAGCGCAGGTCCAGGTCCGGATGATGGTCGACCCGCTCGGCCTCCGCGCCCACCGCGGCCACCAACGCCAGTCCGGCCGCGAAATCGGGGGTACGGATGCGCGTCTGCAACGCCCCCAGCAGGTACGTCCACCCGTCCAGCCCGGCCTCGGCGACCTGTTTCCCCGTGAGTGTGCTCATCCGGCCATCCTGGTCTGTCCGCCGCCCGTCCGCCACCGTCCACAGAGGGCTCACGGATCGACACGCAGGGATACGATCCGGGCATGGCCGACTCCCGACCTCGGGTGTCACTGCTCCGGTTCGGCGCTCCCGGCCCGTACGTGGCCTCCATGCTGTTCGCCGGCCTCCTCTGGCTGCCCATCCGGCTCTGGGAGGAGTGGGACGGGTCCGCGCAGGTCGCGGTGGTCCGCGCCGGTCTGGGCGCGGTGATCTGGGGGTTCGCTTTCTTCTTCACGCTGAGCCGGTTCGGGAAGCCGCGCCCCGCCGAGGCGGACCGGGCCGCCGCCTGGGCGGTCACCGAGACCGCGCTGCGCCGGGGCGAGCCGCCCGCCGACGAGGCGGGGCGTGCGGCGGTGACGGACGACCTGTCCGCGGTACGCCGGGGAGCGCTGTTCGGGGCGGCCGGTGGCGTGGTGCTGCTCGGCCCGCTGATCGTGCTCGCCATCCGCGCCGGGTGGGAACTCGCCGGGGTCGGGTTCGGGATCGTCCTGGTCGCGGTGCTCGCCGAAGCTGTGCGTACCGGCCGCCGGGAGCGCCGGCTGCGAGCGGCGCTCACCCCTGTCCAGGGCGGGTGAGCGGTGCCAGACTGGCCGGCATGGAGCAGCATCTCTACGAGCCCGTCCACGCCGAGTTCCGCGACCTGTGCCGCCGCTTCCTGACCCGGGAGGCGGTGCCGCACCACGAGCGCTGGGAGGCCGACGGGATCGTCGACCGGGAGGTGTGGCGGGCCGCCGGCGCCGCCGGGCTGCTCGGCCCGGACGTCGACCCCGAGTACGGCGGCGGCGGGCAGCGCGACTTCCGGTTCAACGCGGTGCTGGACGAGGAGATCGTCGCGTCCGGGTGCTCGGGCCTCGGGTTCGGGCTGCACAACGACGTGGTCGCGCCGTACCTGACCGAGCTGACCACCGACGACCAGCGCAAGCGGTGGCTGCCGGGCTTCTGCTCCGGCGACCTGGTCACCGCGATCGCGATGAGCGAGCCGGGCGCGGGCAGCGACCTGGCCGGCATCCGCACCAGCGCGGTGCGCGACGGCGACAGCCTGGTCCTCAACGGGCAGAAGACGTTCATCACCAACGGTGAGATGGCCGACCTGGTGGTCGTGGTGGTCAAGACCGCGCCGGACCAGGGCGCCCACGGGGTGAGCCTGGTCGTGGTGGAGAGCGGCACACGGGGCTTCAGCAGGGGCCGCCGGCTGGCCAAGGTCGGGTTGAAGGCCAACGACACCGCCGAGCTGTTCTTCGACGACTGCCGGGTGCCGGCGGAGAACCTGATCGGTACCGAGAACCACGGCTTCTACCACCTGATGGCCAACCTGCCCCGGGAGCGGCTGAGCATCGCCGTCGCAGCGGTGGCGGCCTGCGAGAAGCTGCTCGCGCTCACCATCGAGTACGCCCGCTCCCGCGAGGCGTTCGGGCGGCCGATCGGCCGGTTCCAGCACAACCGGTTCCTGCTGGCCGAGCTGGACACCGAGGTCACCATCGCGCGCACGTTCGTCAACCACTGCATCGCCGAGTTCAACGCGGGCCGCCTGTCGGTGACCGACGCGGCGAAGGCCAAGTGGTGGACCACCGAGCTGCAGACCAGGGTGGCCGACCGGTGCGTGCAGCTGCACGGCGGCTACGGCTTCATGGCGGAGTACCCGGTGGCGAAGGCGTGGCTGGACAGCCGGGTGCAGACCATCTACGGCGGCACCACCGAGATCATGAAGGAGATCATCGGCCGGGGCCTCGGCCTGTAGCGAAACCGGGTTGCCGGTCGGACGGACCGGCGGGAGAGGATGAGGGCATCCGTCCTCACCAGGAGCGCGCATGTCCACCGACCTGACCGCGCCGGCCCCGCCCCGGCCCGACGTCGCCGGCATCCAGCGGCGTACCGTCCGGCTGCTGTTCCTCACCCAGATCATCGGCGGCATCGGCGTCACCATCGGCATCTCGGTCGGCGCGCTGCTCGCCGCCCGGGTGGCCGGCACCGCCCTGGCCGGGCTGGCGCAGAGCGCCGGTGTGGTCGGCGCCGCGCTGCTCGCCATCCCCGTCACCCGGCTCATGGCCGCCCGTGGCCGCCGGCCGGGGCTGGTCCTCGCGTACGTCGTGGGTGCGGTCGGCGGCGTGCTGGTGGTGGTCGCCACCGTGACGCGCCTGGTGCCGCTGCTCTTCGTCGGCATGCTGCTGTTCGGCGGCGGCACGGCGGCCAACCTCCAGGCCCGCTACACGGCTGTGGACCTGGCCGAGCCGCAGCGCCGGGGGCGGCAGCTCTCGCTGGTGGTGTGGGCGACCACCATCGGCGCGGTGGCCGCGCCGAACTTCGCCGCGCTCGCCGACGAGACGACCCGGGGCTGGGGCCTGCCGGCGCTGGCCGGCCCGTTCGCCTTCAGCGCCGTCGCGTTCACGCTCACCGCCGTCGTACTCCTGGTCCTGCTGCGGCCGGACCCGCTGCTCACCGCGCGCCGCCTGACGGCGGCCGAGCCGGCGCCGGGCGCCGCACCGGCGGTCACCCGCCGCGGTGGCATGGTCGCCGCGTGGCGCACGGTACGCGGCCGGCCGGCCGCCCGCCTCGGCATCGCCGCGGTCGCGGTGGGGCACCTGGTGATGGTGGCGGTGATGTCGATGACCCCGGTGCACCTCGGCGAGTGGCACTCCGACGAGGACGTGCTGCCGGTGGTCGGCCTGGTGCTGAGCCTGCACATCGCCGGCATGTACGCGCTGTCGCCGGTGGTGGGGTGGCTCACCGACCGGGTCGGCCGGCGCCCGGTGATCCTCGGCGGGGTGGCGCTGCTGCTGGCCGCGTGCGCGGTGTCCGGCACCGCCGGGCACCACACGCCGCTGCTGTCGGTGGGGCTGACGCTGCTCGGGCTGGGCTGGTCGGGCACGATGGTGGCGGGCTCGACGCTGCTGTCGGAGTCGGTGCCCACCGCCGACCGGCCCGGCGTGCAGGGCCTGTCCGACCTGCTCATGGGGCTGGCCGGGGCGGGCGCGGCGGCGGCGAGCGGGTTCGTCATGCGAGCCGTGGGGTACCCGACGCTCACCCTGCTGTCGGCGATCGCGGTGGTGCCGCTGGTGGCGCTGGCGCTGCGCCGTACCGGCACTGCACCACTCGACGAGGAGGACTGAACACGTGCGGCTGACCGACTTCTGGACGCGGCTGGAGGAGGCGTTCGGCCCGGGGTACGCGGCCAGCATCGCCAGCGACCAGGTGCTGCCCCAGCTCGGCGGGCGGACCATCGAGCAGGCCCTCGCCGCCGGTGAGGAAACGCACGTGGTGTGGCGTGCCGTGGTCGCCGCATACCCGGACCGGGTGCCCGCCCGACTACGCTGAGCAGCCTTTTCGTCGATCCCGCGTGTCGCTTGCCCAGTCGTACACCTGTTCGGCTATTGTCCACAGCGGGGTGCTCGTCCACAGCTCACGGCCCGTCGGCTGGTTTTCTGTCGGACCCAGCGCCTAGCGTGTCCCGCGTGACGCGAAGCTCAGGAAAGACGCCGGCGAAGGCAGGGGTGGCAACGATGGCAGCAGGGCCTGACCGGGAGAAGGCGCTCGACCTTGCTCTCGCTCAGATCGACAAGCAGTTCGGCAAGGGTTCGGTGATGAGGCTGGGGGAGCGGCCCGTCGTGCAGACGGCTGTCATCCCGACCGGCTCCATCGCGCTCGACGTGGCGCTCGGCGTGGGCGGTCTGCCCCGCGGCCGCGTGGTCGAGATCTACGGTCCGGAGTCCAGCGGTAAGACCACCGTCGCCCTGCACGCGGTGGCGAACGCCCAGCGCGCCGGCGGCATCGCCGCGTTCATCGACGCCGAGCACGCGCTCGACCCGGAGTACGCGCGGGCCCTCGGCGTCGACACCGACGCCCTGCTGGTCTCCCAGCCGGACACCGGCGAGCAGGCGCTGGAGATCGCGGACATGCTGGTCCGCTCCGGCGCGATCGACATCATCGTGATCGACTCGGTGGCGGCCCTGGTGCCGCGCGCAGAGATCGAGGGCGAGATGGGCGACAGCCACGTCGGCCTCCAGGCCCGGCTGATGAGCCAGGCGCTGCGGAAGATCACGGGTGTGCTCAACAACACCGGCACCACCGCGATCTTCATCAACCAGCTCCGCGAGAAGATCGGCGTGATGTTCGGCAGCCCGGAGACCACCACCGGTGGTCGCGCGCTGAAGTTCTACGCCTCGGTCCGGCTCGACGTGCGCCGCATCGAGAGCCTCAAGGACGGCACCGACGTGGTCGGTAACCGCACCCGGGTCAAGGTCGTGAAGAACAAGGTCGCCGCGCCGTTCAAGCAGGCCGAGTTCGACATCATGTACGGCAAGGGCATCTCCCGCGAGGGCTCGCTGATCGACGTCGGCGTGGAGCAGGCGATCATCCGCAAGTCCGGCGCCTGGTACACCTACGACGGTGACCAGCTCGGCCAGGGCAAGGAGAAGGCCCGCGAGTTCCTCCGCGAGAACCCGGACGTGGCGGCCGAGATCGAGAAGAAGATCCTGGAGAAGCTCGGCGTCGGCACCGGCGGTGCCGGTGACGCCACCGGCGGCCCGGAGCTGCCGCCGGTCGACTTCTGATCCGCTGATCCGTGGCAGGACGACGCGCCCGTACGGGCCGGGGCTGGGATGCCGGCCCACCCCGTGCGGGCGACGCCACAGGTACGCCCCGGCCTCGCCGGGGACGCCGTGATCGCGCGGCGGAGCCCGATGCAGGGGAGGCTCCGGCTCCGCCGCGCGACGAGGCCGAGGTGGCCCGGGAGATCTGCCTGCGGCAGCTCGCGGTGCGCCCGCGTACCCGGGCCGAACTGGCCGGTGCGCTGGCCCGCCGCGGCATCTCCGAGGAGGTCGCCGAGCAGGTCCTCGACCGGTACGACGAGGTCGGCATCGTCGACGACGCCGCCTTCGCACGTGCCTGGGTGAGCAGCCGGCACAACGGCCGCGGGCTGGCCCGCCGGGCGCTCGCCAACGAGCTGCGCCAGCGCGGCGTCGACGGCGAGGTGGCCGGCGCGGCCCTGGACGGGCTGGACGAGGAAACCGAGGCGCAGACCGCCCGCGCCCTGGTGGAGCGCAAACTGCGCAGCACCCGGGGCGAGCCCGACGCGGTGTTCCGGCGCCTGGTCGGCATGCTGGCGCGCAAGGGCTACCCGGCCGGGGTGGCGATCCGGGCGGTGAAGGACGCGCTGGCCGCGCAGAGCGCCGAGGCGGCCGAGTTCGCCGAGCACATCGACGCCGACGCGATGGCCGACGCCGAGAACGACCTCGACTCCCGCCGGCCCGACTGACCGGCCGCCCTTGTCGCGGCCGCCGACCCAGGAGAGGCGCACACCGGTGCTGAAGGCGTGTCTCAACGGCACACGACGGCGGGACGAGCACCCCGCCGTGCCGGTCACCCCGGCCGAACTGGCCGCCGACGCGGTGCGCTGCGCGACCGCCGGGGTGGCGGCAGTGCACGTGCACCCGCGCGACGACAGCGGCGCCGAGTCGCTCGACCCGGCGGTGATCGCCGCGGCGGTCACCGCCATCCGCGACGCCCGTCCCGGCCTGCCGGTCGGCGTGAGCACCGGCGCCTGGATCGTCCCCGACCCGGCCGAGCGGGTCGCCGCCGTCCGCGCCTGGACGGTGCTGCCCGACTTCGCCTCGGTCAACGCCCACGAACCCGGAGCGGCCGAGGTCGCCGCCGCCCTGCACGAACGCGGCGTGATGGTCGAGGCCGGTCTGTGGACGCCGTCAGCGGTCGACGCCTGGCGCCGCTGGTCCACACCCACCGGACGGATCCTCGTCGAGTGCATGGCCGAGCAGGTCGAGACGGCGCTCGCCGACGCGGCGGCGATCCTCGGCGCGCTGCCCGGCGAGCACCCGCCGGTGCTGCTGCACGGTGAGGGTCCGGCCACCTGGCCGGTGTACGCCGAGGCGGTCCGGCGTGGCCTGCACACCCGCATCGGCCTGGAGGACACGCTGCTGCTACCCGACGGCACCGAGGCCCCCGACAACGCCACCTTGGTAACCACAGCCCGAGCCACCGCCGCTCCCTGACCCACCCCACCCCACCCGACCCGGTCCCGCC
>NZ_JAMHIU010000037.1:0-33829 GCF_023896895.1 Micromonospora sp. CPM1 | reverse complement strand
GGTCGATCATGAAGTTGACGGCGCCCACCGTCCCTTTTGTCCCCGCCAACTTCATGATCGACGGGGTGGGGAGACGGAAGTGCGGTGTTGACCAAGGAGATTGCGGCCTGGGGTGGCGGGTTGGGGGACGTTAACTCCTTGATCACCGCGGGAGAGGGCGGGAGGGGTGGGGGAGAGGGAGGGAGGGCGGCGGGTGGGGGTGGATGGGGGTCGATCTCGGGTGGGGGCCCGTGATGTGGGATCACAGGGCGGAGCTGTGGTCGGGCGGGGCGGGGTGTGGCAGCATGAGGCACATGACCGCCGCTGTCGTCCGCCGCTTCGTGGCTCGTCGCCACGTCGATTACGGCCGCGTGCGCAGCGCGATCTGTCCGGCCCACTGACGACGCCCGACCCTTCCGTCTCGGGCGCGTACTCGCGCCGGCCGTCATCGACATCGCCGTCCACGGCCCTTCCCAGGGCCGGCCGCCGCGTCCGCGCTCCAGGCACCGCAGCAGACCCATGGAGGACGCCGCGATGGCGGTCAGCAGCACCCCGACCCGTCCCGACACCCCGGCGCCTGCCGCCCGTGCGCCCCGCCGGCCACGCGGCGAGGGGCAGTGGGCGCTCGGGCACCGTGAGCCACTCAACCCCAACGAGCGGATCAAGAAGGACGACGACCCGCTGAACGTGCGGGACCGGATCGAGAACATCTACGCCCACCGCGGTTTCGCCTCGATCGACCCGCAGGACCTGCGCGGCCGGTTCCGCTGGTGGGGCCTCTACACCCAGCGCAAGGCCGGCATCGACGGCGGGCGTACGGCTGTGCTGGAGCCGCACGAGCTGGAGGACGAGTTCTTCATGCTCCGGGTGCGGGTGGACGGCGGCCAGCTCAACCTGGCCCAGCTCCGCGTGATCGCGGACATCTCCCGGGAGTTCGCCCGGGACACCGCCGACATCACCGACCGGCAGAACATCCAGTACCACTGGATCCGGGTCGAGGACATGCCGGAGATCTGGCGCCGGCTGGAGGCGGTCGGCCTGCAGACCACCGAGGCGTGCGGCGACTGCCCCCGGATCGTGCTGGGCAGCCCGGTCGCCGGGGTGGCCCGGGACGAGGTGCTCGACCCGACGCCGGCGATCGACGAGATCGTCCGCCGGTACGTCGGCGACAAGGCGTACTCCAACCTGCCCCGCAAGTTCAAGACCTCGATCTCCTGGCTGGTCGACACGCCGTACGAGGCGAACGACATCGCGTTCCTCGGCGTGGAGCACCCGGAGCACGGGCCCGGGTTCGACGTGTGGGTCGGCGGCGGGCTCTCCACCAACCCGATGCTCGCCAAGCGGCTCGGCGTCTGGGTGCCGCTGAACGAGGTGCCGGACGTGTGGGCCGGCGTGGTCGGCATCTTCCGCGACTACGGCTACCGCCGCCTGCGCAACCGGGCCCGGCTGAAGTTCCTGGTCGCCGACTGGGGCGTGGAGCGCTTCCGCGAGGTGCTGGAAAAGGAATACCTGGGCCGGACGCTGCTCGACGGTCCGGCCGCGGACCTGCCGGCGAAGCCGGTCGACCACATCGGCGTGCACGCCCAGCGTGACGGCGCGAACTACGTGGGCGCGGCCCCGGTGGTGGGCCGGGTCTCCGGCACCCAGCTCGCGCAGCTCGCCGACGTGGTCGAGGCGCACGGCAGCGGCCGGGTGCGGCTCACCCCGTACCAGAAGCTGCTCGTGCTGGACGTGGCGCCGGAGCGGACCGAGGAGCTGGTCACGGCGCTGCGTGGGATCGGCCTGGAGGCCCGGCCGTCGGCCTGGCGGCGCGGCACGATGGCCTGCACCGGCATCGAGTTCTGCAAGCTCGCCATCGTCGAGACCAAGCGGCGCGGCGAGGAGCTGGTCGCGCGCCTGGAGGAGCGGCTGCGCGACTTCGACGCGGACATCTCCATCCACCTCAACGGCTGCCCGAACGCCTGCGCCCGGACCCAGGTCGCCGACATCGGGCTCAAGGGCCAGCTCGTGGTCGGCCCGGACGGCCGGCAGGTCGAGGGCTTCCAGGTGCACCTCGGCGGCGGCCTCGGCATGGCGCAGGGGCAGACCGCCGGCTTCGGCCGCAAGCTGCGCGGTCTGAAGACCACCGCCGAGGAGCTTCCGGAGTACGTGGAACGGCTCGCCCGCCGCTACCTGGCCGGCCGGACCGAGGGCGAGACGTTCGCCAACTGGGTGATCAGAGCCGACGAGGAGGAGCTCCGATGAGCGATGCCCGATCCGCGCCTCTCTACTGCCCGTACTGCGGGGAGGAGGACCTGCGGCCGCACGAGGCCGGGCACGGCGCCTGGGAGTGCCACGCCTGCGCGCGGGTCTTCACGGTGAAGTTCACCGGCCTGCTGAGCCGGGCGGTGAACCGGTGACCGGCCTGGTCTCCGCCGCCGGCCTCGGGCTGATCGGCGCGGCCGAGCCGGCCCGCCGCGACCCGGAGGAGCTGCGCGCGCTGGCCGAGGAGGCCGGCCGGGAACTGGCGGACGCGCCCGCGCTGGAGATCGCGCGGTGGGCGGTGGAGACGTTCGGCGAGCGGTTCTGCGTGACCAGTTCGATGGCCGACGGCGTACTGGCGCACCTGGTCTCCCGGGTCGCGCCCGGCGTCGACGTGGTGTTCCTGGACACCGGGCTGCACTTCCTGGAGACGTTGAAGGTCCGCGACGAGGTGGCCCGGCGGATGCCGGTGCGGGTGCGCTCGATCCGGCCCCGGATGACCGTGGGCCAGCAGGACGGCCAGTACGGTCCGCGCCTGTTCAACAGGTCCCCGGACGACTGCTGCCAGCTGCGCAAGGTGGAGCCGTTGGAGCGGGCGCTGTCCGGGTACGACGCCTGGGCCGCCGGGCTGCGCCGGGACGAGTCGCCGACCCGGGCGAACACGCCGGTGGTGGGCTTCGACGCGCGGCGCGGCAAGGTCAAGGTGAACCCGATCGCGGCGTGGACGCAGCGGGAGGTGGACGCCTACGTGGCCCGGTACGACATCCCGGTGAACGAGTTGTTCGCCCGCGGCTACGGCTCGATCGGCTGCTGGCCGTGCACCCGGCGGACGAAGGCGGGGGAGGACCCCCGGTCCGGCCGCTGGGCGATGTTCGAGAAGACCGAGTGCGGCCTGCACACCTGAGCGCCGGGCCACCGGTGGTGCTGGTGGCCCACGGCAGCCGTGACCCGCGTGCGGCGGAGGCGACCCGGGCGCTGGCCCGGGCCGTGGCGGACACCTGCCCGGGTCGTCCGGTGCTGCCGAGCTGGCTCGACCACACCGATCCCGGGCCGGCCGAGGTGCTGCGCGGGCTGGCCGCCGCCGGTCACTCCCGGGCGGTCCTGGTGCCGCTGCTGCTGACCGCCGCGTACCACCGGAAGGTGGACATCCCGGCGGCGGTCGCGGCGGCCGGCGCGGACATCGAGGTACGGGTGACCGACGTGCTGGGGCCGACCGGCGGCGGGGTGGACGGCGGGCTGCTGGACGGGCTGCGCCGCCGCCTGGCGGAGGCGACCGGCGACGGGCCGGGCGGGCTGGACGCGGTGGTGCTGGCGGCGGCGGGCACCCGGGATCCGGCGGCGCGCGCCTCGGTGGGGCGGGTCGCCGCGGCGTTCGGCGCCGGGCTGGGCGTGCCCTGCCGCGTCTCGTACGCCTCGGCGGCGCCCCCGGAGGTCGGCGGCGCGGTGACGCGACTGCGCGCGGCGGGCGCCCGCCGGGTCGCGGTGGCCGCCTACTTCCTGGCCCCGGGCCGGTTCCACGACGGGGTACGCGCGTCGGCCCGGTCGGCCGGCGCGGTGGCGGTGGCGGATCCCCTGACCGACCTGCCGGAGCTGGCGGACCTGGTCCGGCGGCGGGTGGAGGCGGTGACGGGCTGACCCGGTCCGGGACAGCAGAACGCCCCGGCCGGAATCCGGCCGGGGCGATCAGCGTGTACGGGTCAGGCGGAGTGAGCGCGCAGCACCCGGAGGCCGCCGCGGCGCTTCACCGCGCGACGCTCCTCCTCGCTCATCCCACCCCAGACGCCGGCGTCCTGACCGGACTCCAGCGCCCACTGCAGGCACTGGTCGGTCACGGGGCAGCGCCGGCAGACGGCCTTCGCCTGCTCCACCTGCAGGAGGGCGGGGCCGGACGTCCCGATCGGGAAGAACAGCTCCGGGTCCTCGTCGCGGCAGACCGAATCGTGGCGCCAGTCCATGGCGGCAACACTCCTCATTCTTAGTGGGTGGCCAGATAACGCTTCGTTGCTATTTCTATTTGCGTCCGCATTGCCGAATGGTGACGGTCAGCATCCATCAATTCGGCGCAGCGTGAGCAGGCTGTGGGGTGCCCGGACCTGCTGGAACAGCTCAACCGAACGAGCATATCCAGGCAATGTCCCGGCAACACGAGTTCGCTTGTGAATACTTTCACGAACTACAGCGATGTCAAGGGTGACGCTCGGAAAAACTCCGAACAGTGAGCGGGCTCACCACCCATTTGTCCGGGTTTACCAGGGCTCTGGTTACCCGGCGTGCCACAGTCGATAATCAATGTAGTACGGTCTGCGTGACGTTGCTGACATTTCCGGCACCCTTCCTCGGCGTGGCGGCCACCGCACCCGCGCGGCGGGGGGTCCGCGTCAACCGACTGGGGTACCCGAGACCTAGCAGATTACTCTCAGTGCGGCCGGAACGGATGTGAATCGGACTTTCTCCCGCTCGCCGAGGTAGTCCCCGTCCAGCTGGAACGGCAGCGGCCGGTCCGAGACCAGGGTGAACTCCGCCACGTCGTGCAGTCGCAGCACCTGCTTGCCGTGCGGATCCGGCTGCCGGGAGAAGAACTGCACCGCCGTCCGGGCCGTGCTGGCCACCCGCAGCCGCCGCAGCGCGAGCACGTCGAGCCCGAGGTCGAACGACGCCTCCGGGTTCGGGTTGATCTCCCGGTCGCCCAGGTACGTCCACGGCGCGGTGTTCTGGATGATCGCGGTGGCCAGTTCCGTCGCGGGCGCCTCACCCGGGCGCTCCAGCGTGATCGACGGGTGGCGGCGGTCCGAGCCGACGAAGTACTGACTCGCGGTGGAGCGGAAGTAGAGCGCCGGGGTGGAGACGCGCCCCTTCTTGCGGGCCTGTTCGACCCGGCGGATCACCGCCGCGTCCAGCCCGAAGCCCGCGCAGAACGTGAAGTAGCGGTCGTCGGCCCGGCCCAGCCCGATCGTGCGGGACCGGCCCAGCCGCAGCCCTTCCAGGATCATGCTGGTGCCGTCCGGCCACTCCCGGGGCAGCCCGAGCGCGCGGGCGAACACGTTCGTCGAACCGCCCGGCACGGTGGCCAGCGCGGGCAGCCGCTCGGCCGAGGTCTGTCCGGTGCGGAACGTCGGCGGCTCCGCCGCCATCAGGCCGTTCACCACCTCGTTGACGGTGCCGTCGCCGCCGAGCGTGACGACCAGGTCGACGCCCTCCTGGGCGGCCTCCCGGGCCAGGTCCATGGCGTGGCCCCGTCGGCGGGTGTACCGCACCGACAGGTCGACTTCACTGCGCAACGCCCGGACCAGCACGTCCCGGCTGCGCTCGCTGGTGGTGGTGGCCTTCGGATTGACCACCAGGACGGCCCGCATGGGCGGCACTGTACCGCGACTACCCACCGGTATCGTGGCGCCCGTGACGATCGACTCCGACCCGCTCCCCGGCACGCTGCGCGCCGCGGTGCTCCTGCTACGAGCCCAGGCGGTGGCGCTGGGGCTGATCGCGGTGTGGCTCATCTGGTCCGACCTCACCGCCGACACGACGGATCTGACCTCGGCACTGCTGGTGACCGTCTTCGCCGTCGGCGGCGCGGTGGCGCTCTGGGCGCTCGGCGGCGCGCTGTCCCGCCGCCGTGCCGGGGCCCGCGCGCCGGCCATCGTGCTTCAGCTCATGCTGCTGCCGGTCGGCTGGTTCATGATCGAGGGCGGCATGGGCTGGCTCGGCGTGCCGCTGATGGTGCTCGGGATCGGCATGGTCGCGTTGCTGGTGAGCGGTCCGACCAACCGCGCGCTGGGCTTCGGCGAGCCGGCCCGCTGAACGCAGACCCGGCCCGGACGCCGCCGGGCCGGTGGCGGGAAGGGCCGGTCAGAATCCGCCGGCGCGGCGGGTCAGAAGCGAGATGGTGGCCCGGCCGCCGGACGCGTGGGCGTTCGCGCCGGTGGTCAGCGCGGTGAGCACCTTCCACGCGAACGACGACTCGGACGGGAGCGTGGCGCCCCGGACCGTCGGCACCGTCACCTCGACGGTGAGCGCGTCCTCGGTGACCGCGAAGCGGCACTCCAGCTCGGCGTCGCGGGTGGCGATGGCGAGCAGCATGGCGCACGCCTCGTCGACGGCGATGCGCAGATCCTCGATCTCGTCGAGGGCGAACTGCAGCCGGGCCGCGAGGCCGGCCGTGGCGGTGCGGAGCACGCCGAGGTAACCACCGTCGGCGGGCACGGTGAGGTGGACGACGTCGTCGTCGGTCGTCGGGTGCCCGGTCAGTTGAGTCACGGCTCCTCCCCCCGGTGCGGGACTCTACCCGGTCAGGGGGCGGGCCGCGTGGGCACGGCCGTCGCGTGCGTGGCGAGCTCGCGCAACGCCGGCCCGGCCAGGCGGTACGGGGTCCACTCGTCCATCGGCGTGGCGCCGATCGCGGCGTAGAAGCGGGCCGCCGGGTTCCAATTGATCATCCACCACTCCAGCCGCTGGTAGCCGCGCTCCACGCAGATCGCGGCGAGCGTGGCGAGCAGCATCCGGCCCGCGCCGGTGCCCCGGGCGTCCGGGCGGACGTAGAGATCCTCCAGGTAGATGCCGTGCACGCCGGCCCAGGTGGAGAAGTTGAGGAACCAGAGCGCGAAGCCGACCGGCCGGTCCGACGCGTCGACCGCGACGTGGCCGTACAGCGCCGGGGACGGGCCGAACAGGGCCGCGTCGAGCTGTGCCGTGGTGAGGTGGCACTGCTCGGGCGCGCGCTCGTACTCGGCGAGTTCGTGCACCATGGCGACGACGGCCGGTACGTCCTCGGGACGTACCGGCCGGATCGTCGGAGTGACGTCGGGCGACGTCACGCCTGCTTGGTCTCCCAGAAGATCTTCGAGATCTCGTCGATCTTCGCCAGCAGCTCGTCGGCCTTGGCCGGGTCGGTGCCGCCCTTGGCGCCGGCCGCGCCGGCCAGCTTGGTGGCCTCGTTGAACAGCTGGTGCAGGTGCGGGTACTTCTCGAAGTGCGGAGCCTTGAAGTAGTCGGTCCAGAGCACCCACAGGTGGTGCTTGACCAGCTCGGCCCGCTGCTCCTTGATCAGGATGGCGCGGGTGCGGAACTCCGGGTCGGTGTTGGCCTGGTACTTCTCGCAGATCATTTTGACCGACTCGGCCTCGATCCGGGCCTGGGCCGGGTCGTATACGCCGCAGGGCAGGTCGCAGTGAGCGCTGGCCGTCACCCGGGGCGTGAGGATGCGGGGAAGGCGCATCAGGGTCCTCCATGGGTTGTTTGCGATGATCCAAGACGACATTACTCCTGGAGACGCCCTCGGGGGCTGGGAGGTGACATGGCGCCCACCGGTGAATCCCCGGCTCTGCGCGGCCCGCTGGTGCCGGTGCTGGTGACCGGCCCGTCCATGTCCCCGACGCTGCGTCACGGCGACGCGGTGCTGGTCCGCACCGGAGGCCGGCCGGTACGCCCCGGGGACGTGGTCGTCGCGGTGTTCCGCAGCCGTCCCGACCTGCTCGTCGTCAAGCGGGCGGTGGAACCGCGCGACGGCGGATGGTGGTTGCGCGGCGACAACGAGTTCGTCGCCGACGACTCCCGCGCGTACGGGGTGGCCGACGTCCGGGGCCGGGTGGTGGCCCGCTGGTGGCCGCGTCCGGGACGGGTCAGGAGCAGGTAACGACCGGAGCGGATATGACCCCGCTCACATACTGGGTGCCGAAGCGTGACTATGCTCGAAAAGTGCCCGGGTGACCCCCGCACCGCCGCGCCGCCGGTCGCTGACCACCGCTGACCACGCCGGCCGGTCCGTCTGCTCGACAGATCCTGGAGTCACCATGTCTTCGTCCACCCCGGACCCCGCCGATCCCGTCTTCCGCCTGCACGTCGGCGGCAAGATGGCAGTCGCCTCCACAGTGCCGCTGACCAGCCGCGAGGATCTCTCCCTCGCGTACACCCCGGGTGTCGCCCGGGTGTGCGAGGCGATCGCCGCCGACCCCGCGCTGGCCGACACCTACACCTGGGTGTCGCACACCGTCGCCGTGGTCACCGACGGTTCCGCCGTACTCGGTCTCGGCAACATCGGCCCGCGCGCCGCGCTGCCCGTGATGGAGGGCAAGGCGGTGCTGTTCAAGCAGTTCGCCGGCGTGGACGCGGTGCCGGTCTGCCTGGACACCCAGGACGTGGACGAGATCGTCGCGACGGTCAAGGCGCTCGCGCCCTCGTTCGGCGGGATCAACCTGGAGGACATCAGCGCCCCGCGCTGCTTCGAGGTGGAGCGCCGGCTCGACGAGGCGCTGGACATCCCGGTCTTCCACGACGACCAGCACGGCACCGCGATCGTGGTGCTCGCCGCGCTGCGCAACGCCGCGACGCTGCTCAACCGCAAGCTCGGTGACCTGCGGGTGGCGGTCAGCGGCGCGGGCGCGGCCGGGGTGGCGGTCACCAAGATGCTGATCGCCGGCGGCGTCGACCCGGACCGGGTGGTGGTGTGCGACTCGCGCGGCATCATCGGCCGGCACCGCGAGCTGACCGGCACCAAGGCCGAGCTGGCCGAGATCACCAACGCCGAGGGCCGGCAGGGCGACATCACCGAGGCGCTGCGCGACGCGGACGTGCTCGTGGGCGTCTCCGGCGGCCAGATCCCGGAGGCGGCGGTGGCCGGCATGGCTCCCGGTGGCATCGTGTTCGCGCTGGCCAACCCCACCCCGGAGGTGCACCCCGAGGTGGCCGCCCGGCATGTGGCGGTGGTCGCCACCGGGCGCAGCGACTACCCGAACCAGATCAACAACGTGCTCGCGTTCCCGGGTGTGTTCCGGGGCGCGCTGGACGCCGGGGCCACCCGGATCACCGACTCGATGAAGGTGGCCGCCGCCGACGCCATCGCCGGCGTGGTGGCCGAGTCGCTGACCGCCGACGCGATCGTGCCCTCGCCGCTGGACCCGCGAGTCGCACCGGCGGTGGCCGAGGCGGTCGCGGAGGCCGCCCGCCGCGACGGGGTCGCCCGCCGCTGACGTGTACGGGAAGGGGCCCGTCCTGTCGCGTTTCGCATAGGACGGGCCCCTTCTTAACCGCTGCTCAGCTTGTTACCGTGCCGATCATGCGTGCTGCCTTCGCCTCGGCCTTCGACGCCGACAACCCGCTCGCCGCCCTCGCCGTCGGCGACCGTCCCGAGCCGACCCACCCGCAGGACGACTGGGTCACCGTGCGGGTCCGGGCCAGCTCGCTCAACCACCACGACCTCTGGTCGCTGCGCGGCGTGGGCCTGACCGCCGACCAGCTCCCGATGATCCTGGGCTGCGACGCGGTCGGCACCGACCCGGACGGCAACGAGGTGGTCATCTACCCGGTGGTGCCCACCCCCGGCGACCCGCGCGGGGTCTCCATCCTCTCCGAGCACTACCAGGGCACGTTCGCCGAGCTTGTCGCCGTACCCCGGATGAACCTGCTGCCGCTGCCCGACGGCCTGTCGGCCACCGACGCGGCGTGCCTGCCCACGGCCTGGCTCACCGCCTGGCGGATGCTGACCACCAAGGGCCGGGTCGCCGACGGCGAGTCGGTGCTGGTCCAGGGCGCCGGCGGCGGCGTGGCCACCGCGGCCGTCGCGCTCGGCGTCGCGCTCGGCAAGCGGGTGTACGCGACCAGCCGCGACGCCGCCAAGCGGGAGCGGATCGCCGAGCTGGGCGCGACCGCGCTGGAGCCCGGCGCGCGGCTGCCGGAGCGGGTCGACGTGGTGATCGAGACGGTCGGTGCGGCCACCTTCGACCACTCGCTGAAGTCGGCCGCCCCGCTGGCCCGGATCGTGGTCTCCGGCGCCACCGCCGGGCACGAGCCCAAGGTCAACCTGCGGCGGGTCTTCGCCATGCAGCTGGAGATCCTCGGCACCTCGATGGGCACCCCGGACGAGCTGACCGAGCTGCTCGCGTTCTGCGCCGAGCACGAGGTGCGCCCGGTGGTCGACCGGGTGGTGCCGTTCAGCGAGATCTCCGAGGCGTTCGCCCGGCTGCACTCCGGTGAGGTCTTCGGCAAGGTGGTCGTCGACCACACCGCCTGACGTCTCAGAGCCGGTCGTCCAGGGTGGCCAGGCCGCCCCGGGCGGCGTCGGCCGGGAGGCGCTTCTTCGCCGCCGGGTCGCCGTAGAGCGTCCAGCGGAGGAACTCGACAGTGGTGTCGGCGACCACGCCCAGCGCCTTGCCGTCGCCGAGCAGCGCCCGGCCGTGGTCGCCCTTGGGCAGGCTGAGCATCGCCTTCGGCCACGGCACCGCGTCGTACACGGCCTTGCCGGCGGCGTACGACACCACCTCGTCGGCCTCGCCGTGCACGAACAACTGCGGCGCGGCGGCGCCGGCGAACGCGGTGCCCACACCGAGCGCGGTGCCGGCGAAGACGATGCCCGCGTCCAGCCGCTCGTCCCGGCCGGCGGTGAACAACCCGATCGTGGTCACACCGCCGGCGCTGTGCCCGGTCGCGGCCACCCGCTCCGGGTCCAGCCGGCCGCGCAGCGGATCGCCCGCCTTCTCGCCCAGCGCGAGCACCTGCGTCAGCACGTACGACACGTCGGCCGGCTGGTTGAGCACGTCCAGCGGGTTGCCGTCGGTGCCCCGGGAGGTGTGCGGGAAACGCGGCGCGGCGACCACGAAACCGGCCGCCGCCCAGCGGGTCAGCAGCGCCTGGTAGTCCTCCGGCCGCGCGCTCAGGCCGTGGCTGAACAGCACCACCGGGAACCGCCCGTCGGCCGCCGCGGCGGAACGCTCGACCGCGCCACCGGCCGAGCCCGCCGCCGGGTACCAGAGCGTCACCGGCAACGGCCGCTCGCCGTCGCGGTTCAGCTTCACCTGGCGTACGCCGACCGCGAAGCTCTCCGTGGGGGCCTTGCCCGCCGGTACGCGCGGAGCGGGTGTGGTGGTGGTCGGTGGGACGTCGGGTGCGGGCCGCCCGGCCGGGGCGGTGGGCTGCTCCGAGCAGCCGGTGAGGGCAGCGCCGAGCACGGCGGCGGTGAGCAGGGCGGCGGGACGACGGCGCATGAACTCGATTGTGCCTCGCGATTCCGGCCACCAGGCCCGGTCAGCGCGCCGGGTGACCACCCGCTGACGCCCGGAGACGGGCCAGGTCGTCCGCGTCCTTGGCCCGGCGCGGGCGCTCCGGCATCCAGACCGGGAACATCTCCTTGAACTCGATCTGCGCGGCGACGCTGATCACAGGTGCCGCGAGCGTGCCGACCCGGCCGGGCGGCCCGGCGAGCATGCCGTCCGGCAGGAGCGTGCCCGCCCACGGTCCGGCGCCGACGACCACCTGGCCGTCCGCGTCCCGGTCGAGGTACGCGAAGCTCAGCTCGACGTCGTCGCGCAGCAGGTCGAGCTGTGTCGTGGCGGGCATCCGGGGGTCGGGGCGCCAGCCGAGCGCGCCGAGCCGGTCCGCCAGCGTGTCGGCGTCGCGCCGCCAGCAGTACCAGTCGACGTCGACGTGCGGCCGGGTCACTTCACCGAGGTGGAAGTCCATCGCCCACCCTCCGCGCAGCCAAACGTCCACTCCGCAGGCGTCGCACACGTCGACGACCTCGCGGATCGCCCCCAGCTGCCGCCCCTCCAGCCCGTCCACCCCGGCACGCTACCCACCCCGCCCAGCCCTCGCCGCCCGCCCCGTTGTCCCGTCGATCATGAAGTTGACGGCGACAAACCGGACAGCGAACGCCGTCAACTTCATGATCGACGGGACAACGGGGCGGGCGGGAGGCGGGAGCGCGGTGCGTCAGGTAGGGAGGGCGCGGGTGGTGAAGGTGGTGGTGGCCGGCGCTGTGGCGTCGGTGGGGAGGCGGCGCAGGGCGGCGCGGTCGGCGTAGAGCGTCCAGCGCAGGAAGTCGGTGGTGGTGGCGAGCACCTGGGCGAAGCCGGGTCGTCCGGGCGTCAGGTACTCCCCGTGGCCCTGACCGGTGAGGCTCAGGAAGGCGGCCGGCCCGAGACAGCGGGCGTACGCGGCCCGGCCGATCGACTCGGGCACGATCCGGTCCGCGCTCCCGTGCACGAACAGCATCGGCGCGAGCGGCCGGGGGAGTCCGGCGACCATCCGGCCACCGGCGATCACGATTCCGGCCCGTACCGGGAACGGCTGCCCGGAGGCGAACATGCCGAGCGTGGTGTGACCGCCGGCCGAGTGACCGGCGGCGGCGAACCGATCCACTGCCATGTGCGCGCCGAGCGGATCCCCGGGGCGGGCGCCCAGCCGGACCAGGTGACGGATCAGTCGCCAGGCGTGGCCCGGCTGGTTGCGGACGTCCTCGCGGGTGAAGGCGCGGGCGCGCTGGTTCGTACGCGGATAGGTGGGCGCGACCACCACGAAGCCGGCGGCGGCCCAGCGGCTGGTCAGCGCCGCGTGCAGGGCGGGCAGGCTGCGCAGCCCGTGGCTGTAGAGCACCACCGGGAACCGTCCGGCGGCGAACGGCGCTCCCGGCCGCACACGCGGTCCGGGGCTCGCCGGTGTGGCGCGTCCGGAAGGAGCCGCGACGACGGACGGCAGGGCCGAAGCGCGCGGCCCGCGCGGGCCCGGCAGGACCGGCGCGTGATCGGCACCTGCCGAGCCAGGGCCGGCCGAAAGAGGACCGGCCGAAGGAGGGCCGGCCGAGCCAGGGCCGGCCGAGCCAGGGTCGGCCGAGCCGGAACCAGTCGGGCCAGGGCCGGCCGTGTGCGGCCGTGCGGGAGACGGTGGTTGCGCCGGGTACCAGACGGTGACCGGCAGCGGTCGCCTGCCGTCCGGGTCGAGCGTGAACTGCCGCATCCCGACCGCGTACTGGTGCGTCGGCGCGGGCCCGACCGCGGCCGGCACCGGATCGGACGTGGCCACGGCCGGGCCGCAACCGGCCAGCAGCGCCGTCATCAGCGCGGCGACCAGCCGCTGCCCCCTCACACCTGCACGGTAGGCAGCCGAGCGGTCGGCCCGCGCCCGCCGTCCGGGCCGGTCGGTGCCGCCACCCGGGCGGCTCCCGCCTCCACCGGGTGGCCGGGTTTGCCCGATCCCACCATCCGGATCCGCAGGTGGCGGCCCGGCGGGACATTCCGCTCCGGGCGGCTTCGCTAGGGTCAGCCGCATGGCTGAGAACTACACCGACCCGAGTGGCAACACCGCGCAGTTCCGCGCATTCGTCGATTCTCCCGAGCCGGCCGCGTCGGCGTCGGCGCCGTCGCGCGCGCCGCTGATCGCCGGCGTGGCCGTCGCCGCCGTGGTGGTGGTCGCCCTGGTCGCCTGGATCGCCCTGGGCTGACCGGGGTTGATCCCGGCCGGCCGGGTCCGCGCGAAGAGGCCGGGCGCACGCGGTCAGACGCCCAGCACCTCGCGGGTCTCGCGGGCGATCTCCCGCTCCTCGTCGGTGCCGACCACCAGCACCGCCACCTCCGCGCCGTCCGGGGAGACGACCCGGTCGCCGTGGCCGTCGTTGCGCGCCGGGTCGACAGTGACGCCCAGCCGCTCCAGCCCGGCCAGCGACGCCGCCCGCACCGGAGCGGCGTGCTCGCCGACCCCGGCGGTGAACGCGATCGCGTCGACCCGGCCGAGCAGCGCGTAGTACGCGCCCACGTAGCCGGTGATCCGCCGGCAGTAGACGTCGAACGCGAGCGTCGCGTCCGGGTCACCGGCGTCGCGGCGGGCCAGCACCTCCCGCATGTCGTTGACCCCGGTCAGCCCGAGCAGGCCGCTGCGGTGGTTGAGCAGGTCGTCGATGTCGTCCACGACCATGCCGCCCTCGCGGCGCAGGTGGAAGATGACTGTCGGGTCGAGGTCGCCGCTGCGGGTGCCCATCACCAGGCCCTCCAGCGGGGACATGCCCATCGAGGTGGCCACGCTGCGCCCGCCCTGGACGGCACACGCGCTCGCCCCGTTGCCCAGGTGCAGGGTGATCGTGTTCAGCTCGTCGTACGGGCGGTCGAGCAGGTCGGCGACGCGACGCGAGACGTACGCGTGCGAGGTGCCGTGGAAGCCGTAGCGGCGGACGCCGTAGCGCTCGGCGGTGGCCTTGTCGATCGCGTACGTGGCGGCGGCCTCGGGCAGCGTGTGGTGGAACGCGGTGTCGAAGACCGCCACCTGCGGCGTGTCCGGCAGCGCCTCCCGGGCCACCCGGATGCCGGCCAGGTTGGCCGGGTTGTGCAGCGGCGCCAGCGGCACCAGATCCTCGATCGCGGCGACGACCGCGTCGTCGATGCGTACCGGCGCGCTGAACTTCCGCCCGCCGTGCACCACCCGGTGGCCGACTCCGGCGAGGCCGCTCAGGTCGAGCCGGCCGATGATCTCCCGGACCGCGCTCTCGTGGTCGGCCGGCCCGCCGCCGGGCTCGCCGATCCGCTCGACGGTGCCCTTGTCCAGGACGTCGTCGCCGTCGTACAGCCGGTACTTGACCGACGAGGATCCGCTGTTGAGGACCAGGATGCGGCTCATTCCGACGCCTCCGCGGCGGCCTGGATGGCGGTGATCGCCACCGTGTTGACGATGTCCGGCACGGTGGCGCCCCGGGAGAGGTCGTTCACCGGCCGGTTCAGGCCCTGCATGACCGGCCCGACCGCCACCGCCCCGGCCGAGCGCTGCACCGCCTTGTACGTGTTGTTGCCCGTGTTCAGGTCCGGGAAGATGAAGACCGTCGCCCGCCCGGCGACCGGGCTGTCCGGCAGCTTCGTGGCCGCGACCTGCGGGTCGATCGCCGCGTCGTACTGGATCGGGCCCTCGACCAGCAGGTCCGGCCGGCGTTCCCGGACCAGCTTGGTGGCCGCCGCGACCTTCTCCACGTCGGCGCCGGCGCCGGAGCTGCCGGTGGAGTACGACAGCATCGCCACCCGCGGCTCGATGCCGAACCGGGCCGCCGTGTCGGCCGACGAGATGGCGATGTCGGCGAGCTGGTCGGCGTCCGGGTCGGGGTTGACGGCGCAGTCGCCGTACACCAGCACCCGGTCGGCGAGCAGCATGAAGAAGACGCTGGAGGCGACCGAGACGCCCGGCACGGTCCGGATGATCTCGAAGGCGGGCCGGATGGTGGCGGCTGTGGTGTGGGTGGCGCCGGAGACCATGCCGTCGGCGTGACCGGTCTGCACCATCATCGTGCCGAAGTAGTTGGGCTGCGCCACGATGTCGTGCGCCAGCTCGACGGTCACGCCGCGGTGGGCGCGCAACTGCGCGTACGCCTGCGCGAACTCGTCCCGCCACGGGCTGGTCACCGGGTCGACGACCTGGGCGTCACCGAGGTCGACGCCCAGTTCCCGGGTCCGCCGGGCGATCTCGTCCGGGCGGCCGAGCAGGGTGATCTCGGCGACGCCCCGGCGCAGCAGCACCTCGGTCGCGCGCAGGATGCGCTCGTCCGCGCCCTCGGGCAGCACCAGCCGGCGGCGCCGGGCGCGGGCCCGGTCGATCAGGTCGTTCTCGAACATCAGCGGGGTCACCCGCGCGGACCGGCTGACCCGCAGCCGGCGGGCCAGGTCGTCGGTGTCCACGCAGCGCTCGAACGCGCCGAGCGCGGCCTCGACCTTGCGCGGGTTGGCGGTGCTGGGGCGGCCCTCGATCCGGCTGGACGCGGCCACCGTGTCGTAGCTGTCGCTCGGTACCGACAGCACGGGCAGCCCGGTGTTCATCCGCTCGACCAGGCGCATCGCGCGCGGGTCGGGCTGCTCGCCGAGCGTGAGGACCAGCCCGGCCAGCGACACCTGCCCGGCCACGTGTGCGGCGCCGGCCGCGACCAGCAGGTCGGCCCGGTCGCCCGGGGTGATCACCAGCGCCCCGTCGGTGAGGTGGTCCAGCAGCGTCGGCACGTGCGCCGCGCCCACCACGTAGTCGAGCACGTCGCGGTCGAGCGCGGTCTCGTCACCGGTGAGCACGGTGCCGCGCAGCGCCGCCGCCACCTCGGCCACCGTCGGCGCCGACACGGTCGGCACCTCCGGGATCGCGTACGCGGGCACCGGCAGTTCGGGCAGCGTCATCGGCTCCGGCACGCGGTTGGCCAGCGCCGCGATCACAGTCGCGCCGAGGTCCACCAGATCGTGGTACGCGCCGCGCAGCGCCGCCGCGATCGCGTCGGGCTGCTGCCCGAACCCGTCCACCACCGGCACCACGACGCTGCCGAACTCGGTCGCCAGCCGGGCGTTGAAGGCCAGTTCACGGGGGCCGGTGCCGTCGCCGTAGGCGAAGTCGCTGCCGACCACCACTATCGCCGGGCAGCGGCGCTCGACCTCCCGGTAGCGGGTGACGATCCGGGAGATCAGCTCCTCCCGGCGGCCGTCCGCGACGAGCGCGCTCGCCTCGGCGTACGTGGCGCCGTACAGCTCGTCGACCGGCAGGTCCATCCGGTAGCGCTCGGTGAGCAGGGCCAGGATGGGGTCGGTGCCGTCACCGGCGACGAGCGGCCGGAACGCGCCTATCCGTTCCACCTGCCGGGACAACAGCTCGGCCAGCCCGAGCGCCACCGTCGATTTTCCGCCGCCCGAGCCAACGCCGGTCAGGTACACGCTGCGCGCCACGGCACCCAACCTACAAGATCGAGGTGAGTGCTGCCCGTTCTGCCTGGTCACACCGGCTAGCCAGGGGAGAAGGCGGGATTTTTTCGCATCTACACTTGGCCGCGTGGAAGGCCCGACAGCACTGATTCCCGTCGTACCGGAATCGCCCCCCGTCTTCGTCGACCCGAGCGGGCGGCGACGTCGGCGGCTTCGCCGTCTCGCCTACTGCGCCGGCGCGGCCGGTGTGATCTACACGGTCATGGTCGGAGCCAGCTTCGCCGGCGGTCCGATCACCCCCGACACCGTCATCCCGTTTGTCGAGCCGACCTCCGAGCAGCGGCTGCCCTCGCCGAACCCGCCCGCGTCCCCGGCCCCCGCGGCCACCCGTGCCACGCCGGGCACGCCCACCGACGTCAGCACTGCCGGGACGCGGGCGCCGGCCACCTCCGCCACGCCCGGCAGCGCGGTCCCACCCAGCCCCCGGTATCAACGCCCGACCCGGCCCGCCCCGACCGCGCCCCGGACCACCCGGGCGCCGGCCCCCACCGCGCCGCCCACCGCCCCCACCGACGCGGTGCCGCCGCCCGCTGTCGACCCGCCGTCCGTCGTCGACCCGCCCGCCGACCCCGCCGCGCCGGCCGCCCCCGCCGATGAGTGACGAGGCACCCGCCCGACCGTCGAACCGCGACCAGCCCACCGTCCCGCTGGATTCCCGCCGCGTGCACGCCCTCCGGCGGGACCGGGCCGGGCGGCAGCCGGACGACTCCACCGTCGTCCTGGACGTCCGGCAGATCCCCGGCGCGCGCCGGTCCCGCGGCCGGCGTCTCCTGCCCCGGCCGAGCTGGGCCCTGGTCTCCATGGTCGTGGTCGTCCTGGCCGGTCTGCTGATCGTCGAGGCGTACACCAACGCCGCGTTCGTGCCCGACAACCGGGTGGCGCCCGGCAGCCAGCGGGAGGTCCCCAGCTCGGTGATCGGGGGCGGCCCGATCGTCAACGTCGGCGCGGAGGGCCGCACCCAGTCGCACCGCCTGCCGCCGCGCACCGTCGCGCTCACCTTCGACGACGGGCCCGACCCGCGGTGGACGCCGGAAGTGCTGCGCGTCCTGGACAAGTACCAGGTGAAGGCCACCTTCTTCGTCATCGGCTCACAGGTCGTCCGCAACCCGGAGGTGACCCGCCGGCTGGTGGCCGAGGGACACGAGCTGGGCGTGCACACGTTCACCCACCCCGACCTCGCCGCGCTGCCGGAGTGGCGGCGGGAGCTGGAGTACGCGCAGACGCAGCTCGCCATCGCCAGCACCACGGGCGTCCGGCCGTCGCTGCTGCGCTTCCCGTACTCGTCCCGCGCCGACGCGTACACCGACCGGGACTGGCCGATGCTGCGGCAGGCGGGCGAGCTGGGCTACCTCACCGTCGTCAACGACGTCGACAGCCGGGACTGGGAGCTGCCGTCGGTCGAGGCGATGGTCGCGAACGCCACGCCGGACGGGACGGCCGGCACGATCGCGCTCTGGCACGACGCGGGCGGTGACCGGTCCGGCACCGTGGCCGCGCTGGACCGGTACATCCCGGCGATGCTGGAACGCGGGTACCGCTTCACCACCGTCAGCGAAGGGCTCAACCAGACGTTCGCGGCCGCCGGCGTGTCCGGCCCGGTGGGCGGGCACACGGCGGCCTCGCTCGACGAGCGGTTGCGGGGCCACGTCCTGGTCGGCGCGGTACGCGTCGCCGACGGCATGTTCGGGGTGCTCGGCGTCTTCTTCGTGCTCGTCGGCGTGCTCACGATCGGCCGGACCCTGCTGCTGTTCGTCCTGGCCCCACGGCACGCGCGCCGCCGCCGGCGCCGCGACTGGTCCTGGGGCCCGCCGGTCACCGAACCGGTCTCGGTGATCGTGCCCGCGTACAACGAGCGGGAGGGCATCGCCGCGGCGGTCCGCTCGCTGGCCCTGGGCGACCACCCCGGCGGCATCGAGGTGGTGGTGGTCGACGACGGTTCGACCGACGGCACCGCCGACATCGTGGCGGCACTGGGGCTGCCGAACGTCCGGGTCGTGCGCAAGCCCAACGGCGGCAAGCCGAGCGCGCTCAACACGGGCGTGGCGTTGGCCCGGCACGACCTGATCGTCATGGTCGACGGCGACACGATCTTCGAGCCGGACTCGGTCCGCCGGCTGGTCCAGCCGTTCGCGGACTCCCGGGTCGGCGTGGTCGCCGGCAACGTCAAGGTCGGCAACCGCCGCGGCCTGATCGCCAAGTGGCAGCACATCGAGTACGTGATCGGCTTCAACCTCGACCGCCGCCTCTACGAGACGCTGCGCTGCATGCCCACCGTCCCGGGCGCGATCGGCGCGTTCCGGCGTCAGGCGCTGGAGCAGGTGGGCGGCCTGACCGACGACACGCTGGCCGAGGACACCGACGTCACCATCGCCATCGGCCGCGCCGGCTGGCACATCGTGTACGAGGAGAGCGCACGCGCCTGGACCGAGGCGCCGACCACCATCGGCCAGTTGTGGAAGCAGCGGTACCGGTGGAGCTACGGCACCATGCAGGCGATGTGGAAGCACCGGCGCTCGGTGATCGACAGCGGTCCGTCGGGCCGGTTCGGGCGGCGGTGCCTGTCGTTCCTGACGCTGTTCGGCGTGCTGCTGCCGCTGGCCGCACCGGTGATCGACCTGCTCGCGATCTACGGGCTGATCTTCCTGGACCGCAGCGACACGGTGGTGGCCTGGCTGGCGATGCTCGCGCTCCAGATCCTCACCGCGGTGCTGGCCTTCCGGCTGGACCGGGAGAAGCTCGGCGTGCTCTGGGTGCTGCCGTTGCAGCAGTTCGTCTACCGCCAGGTGATGTACCTGGTGCTGCTCCAGGCGGTCGGCACCGCGCTGACCGGCGGCCGGCTGGGCTGGCAGAAGCTGCGGCGTACCGGAGATCTCCAGGTGCTCGGGCGGGGCGCGACCGGCTGAGGCCCGCCGCGCGGCGGCCGGTCACGCCGCCCCGGGCGGCGTGCGTCAGTCGTCGTCCGGGTCGTCGAGGCGGGCCAGCCACGTGGCGAACCGCTCGATCGGGGTCTCGAACTCCGGGTTCAGGTCGATGAAGTCACGCAGCCGCTCGCCCAGCCACTCCATGCTGACCTGCTCGTCGCCACGGCGCTCGACCAGCTCCTCGATGCCACGGTCGGTGAAGTACACGGTGTTCCTCTCGTCGTCGTACGGCAGCGGCCCGCCCCGGGTCGGGACGGGCCGCTGCCGGTGGTGTCACGGGCGGGGGAGAGCCGCCTCGATCAGCGCGTTCTGCTCGACCTCGTGCATCTTCGCCGAGCCGACCGCCGGAGCGGCGGCGGCGGGGCGGGAGATGCGGCGCAGCCGCACCTCGGGCAGGTGCTCCAGCAGGTTGAGCGCGACGAACGACCAGGCGCCCTGGTTGGCCGGCTCCTCCTGGACCCAGGCGAAGTCCTCGGCGTTCGGGTACTGCGCCAGCGCGGCCCGGACCTCCTCGACGGGCAGCGGGTAGAGCTGCTCCATCCGGAGGATCGCGGTGTCGGTGACGCCCCGCTCCTGCCGGGCCTGGAACAGGTCGTAGTAGACCTTGCCCGAGCAGAGCAGCACCCGCTTGACCTGCTCCGGCGCCGGAGCCGCGGTGTCGGCCAGCACAGGCTGGAACGTCCCGGTGGTGAAGTCCTCCACCGGCGACACGCAGAGCTTGTGCCGCAGCAGCGACTTCGGCGTGAACACCACCAGCGGCTTGCGCTTGGGCGACAGGGCCTGGCGGCGCAGCAGGTGGAAGTAGTTCGCCGGGGTGGTCGGGATGGCCACCCGCATGTTGTCCTCGGCGCAGAGCTGGAGGAACCGCTCCGGGCGGCCGGAGGTGTGGTCCGGGCCCTGGCCCTCGTGGCCGTGCGGCAGCAGCAGGGTCACCGCGGAGCGCTGACCCCACTTCACCTCGCCGGAGGAGATGAACTCGTCGATCACCGACTGGGCGCCGTTGACGAAGTCACCGAACTGGGCCTCCCAGGCCACCAGCGCGTTGATGTTCTCCACCGAGTAGCCGTACTCGAAGCCCATGGCCGCGTACTCGGAGAGCAGCGAGTCGTGGACGAAGAAGCGCGACCGCTCGCCGTCGGCGGTGAGCGACTTCAGCGGCAGGTAGTCCTCGCCGGTCTTGGCGTCGACCACCGAGGCGTGCCGCTGGACGAACGTGCCGCGACGCGAGTCCTGCCCGGCGAGCCGGACGGTGACGCCGTCGTGCAGCAGCGTGCCGAACGCGATGATCTCGGCGAAGCCCCAGTCGATGCCGCCCTCGACGGACATCTTGCGGCGCCGCTCCAGCAGCTGCTGGATCCGCTTGTGCGGGGTGAAGCCCTCCGGCAGGTTGACGTGCGCCTCGCCGATCGCCTTGACCACGGCGGCGTCGGTGGCGGTGTCGACCTGCGGCTCCGGCTCGTCCTCCCGCGCCGGGCGGCTGAGCTGACGCGGGGTGGTCGCGGCGTCCCGGGTGGCCTTGAAGACCCGCTCCAGCTGCGACTGGTAGTCGCGCAGCAGCTCCTCCGCGTCCTCCACGGTGATGTCGCCGCGCCCGATCAGCTCCTCGGTGTAGAGCTTCCGGACCGACCGCTTCGAGTCGATGATCTTGTACATCTGCGGGTTGGACATCGACGGGTCGTCGCCCTCGTTGTGCCCGCGCCGGCGGTAGCAGACCATGTCGATCACGACGTCCTTGTTGAACGCCTGCCGGTACTCGAACGCGAGCCGGGCCACCCGGACCACGGCCTCCGGGTCGTCGCCGTTCACGTGGAAGATCGGCGCCTGGATCATCCGGGCCACGTCGGTGCTGTAGAGGCTGGACCGGCTGTACTCCGGGGCGGTGGTGAAGCCGACCTGGTTGTTGACGACCACGTGCACGGTACCGCCGGTGCGGTAGCCGCGCAGCTGGGAGAGGTTGAGCGTCTCGGCGACCACGCCCTGGCCGGCGAAGGCGGCGTCACCGTGCACCGCCAGCGGCAGCACGGTGTAGCCCTCCAGCTTGAGGTCGATCCGGTCCTGCTTGGCCCGGACTATTCCCTCCAGCACCGGGTCGACGGCCTCCAGGTGCGACGGGTTCGCCACCACCGACACCTTGACCGCGTGCTCGCCGTCCGGGGTGGTGAACTTGCCGTTCTGGCCGAGGTGGTACTTCACGTCGCCCGAACCCTGCGTGGACCGCGGGTCGAGGTGCCCCTCGAACTCGGAGAAGATCTTCTCGTACGGCTTGCCGACGATGTTCGCCAGCACGTTGAGCCGGCCGCGGTGGGCCATGCCGATGACGACCTCGTCCAGCCCGGCCTCGGCCGAGCACTCCAGCACCTCGCCGAGCAGCGGGATCAGCGACTCGCCGCCCTCCAGCGAGAAGCGCTTCTGGCCGACGTACTTGGTCTGCAGGAACGTCTCGAACGCCTCGGCGGCGTTGAGCCGGTTCAGCACGTGCTTCTGCTCGTCGGAGCTGGGCTTCTCGTACTTGCGCTCGACCCGCTCCTGGATCCAGCGCCGCTCCTCCGGGTCCTGGATGTGCATGTACTCGATGCCGACCCGGCGGCAGTACGAGTCGCGCAGCACGCCGAGGATCGAGCGCAGCTTCATCCGCTGCTGACCGGCGAAGCCGTTGACCGGGAAGACGCGGTCGAGGTCCCACAGCGTGAGCCCGTGCTGGAGCACGTCCAGGTCCGGGTGCTTGCGGATCTTGAACTCCAGCGGGTCGGTGTCGGCCATCAGGTGGCCGCGGACCCGGTACGCGTGGATCAGCTCGTGCACCCGCGCGGTCTTGTTGATCTGGCCCTCGCTGTCGACGGCCACGTCGCGCATCCAGCGCACCGGCTCGTAGGGGATCCGCAGCGAGGTGAAGATGCCGTCGTAGAAGCCGCGCTCGCCGAGCAGCAGCTCGTGCATGACCTTCAGGAACTCGCCGGACTGCGCGCCCTGGATGATCCGGTGGTCGTACGTGCTGGTCAGCGTGATGACCTTGCTGACCGCGTTCTCGGCCAGCGTGGCCTCGCTCATGCCCTGGTAGGGGGCCGGGTATTCCATCGCGCCGACGCCGATGATGGCGCTCTGCCCCTGCATCAGGCGCGGGATGGAGTGCACGGTGCCGATGCCGCCCGGGTTGGTCAGCGAGATCGTGGTGCCGGAGTAGTCCTCCATGGTCAGCTCGTTGCGGCGGGCGCGCCGGACCACGTCCTCGTACGCCTGCCAGAACTGCCGGAAGTCCATCTGCTCGCAGCCCTTGATGGACGGCACCACCAGGTTGCGCGAGCCGTCCGGCTTGACCAGGTCGATCGCGATGCCCAGGTTGACGTGCTCCGGGCGGACCATCGCCGGCTTGCCGTCGACCTCGGCGAAGGAGTTGTTCATCTCCGGGTGTTCGACGACCGCGCGGACGAGCGCGTACCCGATCAGGTGGGTGAAGCTGACCTTGCCACCGCGACCGCGGGTCAGGTGGTTGTTGATCACGATGCGGTTGTCGACGAGCAGCTTGGCCGGGACGGCGCGCACGCTGGTGGCGGTCGGGACCGACAGCGACGCGTCCATGTTCTGCACGATCTTGGCGGCGACGCCGCGCAACGGCGTGGTGCCCGCGGCGCTCGCGGTCGGCGCCTTGGCGGCCGGCTTGGCCGGGGCGGACTTCTTGGCCGGCTCAGGGGCCTTCGCCGCCGGCTTGGCGGCGGGCTTGGCCGGGGCGGGCGCGGCCTTGGGGGCGGCCTTCGGCTCCGCCTTGGCGGGCTGCTCCTTGACCGTGGCCACTGCTTCCTGCTGCTCGGCCGGCTCCGGCTTCGCGGCCGGCTTGGCCTGCCCGTCCGGGCGCGGCGTGGCGGCGCCCGGGGCCGGCCGGTAGTCGGCGAAGAAGTCGTGCCAGGCCGAATCGACGCTCGAGGGGTCGGCGAGGTAGCGCTGGTACATCTCCTCGACGATCCACTCGTTCGGGCCGAAACCCGCCAGTGGGTTCTCCTGCGAAGTCTGCTGGGTCGACACGGCCGCTAATCGCCTCTTTCACGCGGTTGTGAATGTCACGGTGGCCCCCGGTGACCCCCGGTTGCCGACGCTGGGTAAACCGATGCCAAGGCTACGCCGTGCGCTGCGCGCAGGCATTCTCGCCTCCGGCTGGTGGTCCGTTTCACAGAAGATGCCAGAAGTTCGGCAAACGCTGCGTGATCCGCCGACTCCTGCTAGACGAGCAGGACCCCGGCCGACGACGTCCGTCATCGACCGGGGTCCGCCCCGACCACGAGGTCAGGAGATGTCGCGCTTGCGGATCGTGGCCACGCCGATCGCGCCGGCCACCACCGCGTATCCGATCAGCACGAGGGCGCCGGCCCACTGCGGCGGGTTGCCCGGGATGTCCGTGTCGCCGCCCACCATGAGCCCGGAGGCCAGCGACGGGACCAGCAGCTGGAGCTTGTTGATCCAGTCGCCGTACCGCGCCGCGAGGAGGCTGAGGACGATGACCGCGCCGATCGCGCCGCCCAGGTAGAACAGGATGCCGGTCACCGTGGCGCCGATCTGGCTGCGGATCAGCACGCCGAGCCCGACGCCGAGCACCGACCAGAGCAGGTAGGCCAGGCCGTTGAGCGCGATCGCCCGCCAGACGGCGCCGCTGCCGAGCTGCGAGCCGACGTCCACCGAGTTGAGGATCAGCGGCGAGATGATCAGGTTCAGCACGGTGGTGACGAGCCAGAACAGCAGCGCCAGCACGCCGGCCGCGGCCAGCTTGGCCAGCATCACCGCGGTGCGGTGCGGCGCCGTGAGGAACGTGGTGGTCACCGTCTGGTGGAAGAACTCGCTGGTCACCACCACGATGCCCAGCAGCAGCACGATGAGCAGCCCGAAGAACTGGCCGTTGGTGTAGAGGTTGGCGGCCAGGTTGTCGGCGGCCGAGATGGCCTGCAACTGGTCGGACTGGTCGGCCGGCACCTCGCCGAAGTCCCCGCCGGCCAGCGCGTCGGTCTGCAACCAGTTGAAGAACAGCGTGAGCGCCCACAGCGCCAGGCTGATCAGCCCGAAGATCCACCAGGTGCTGGTGGTACGGATCTTGAGCAGTTCGGATCGGACCAGCGTCATCGGATCTCCGCCTTTCCGGCCGTCAGCTCCAGGAAGACCCCTTCGAGGTCGGGGCGCTCGGTGGTCAGCTCGTGCAGCTCGACCTTGGCGGCCAGCGCGACCCGGCCCACGGTCGGCGCGTCCACGCCGGTCACCAGCAGCGCGCCGTGCGGGTCGGTGTCGACGGTGGCCGACTGCTCGCGCAGCGCCGCGGCCAGTTCGTCGGCCTGCGGGGTACGCACCCGTACCTGCACGTCGTGCGTCATCGAAGCCATCACCTGGTCGACCGGACCCTGCCGGACCAGCTTGCCGGCCGCGATGATCACCACGTCGTCGGCGAGCAGCTGCATCTCGGAGAGCAGGTGGCTGGAGACCAGCACCGTACGCCCCTCGGCGGCCAGCCCCTTGAGGAAGCCGCGCATCCAGCGGATGCCCTCCGGGTCCAGGCCGTTGGCCGGCTCGTCCAGGATCAGCACCTGCGGGTTGCCGAGCATCGCGGCCGCGATGCCGAGCCGCTGCTTCATGCCGAGCGAGTAGCCCTTGAACTTGCGCTTCGCCGCGGGCGAGAGCCCGACCAGGGCGAGCGCCTCGTCGGCGCGCTCCTTCGGCAGGCCCGCCGCCGCGCAGATCACCCGCAGGTGGTTGATGCCGGTGCGGCCCTTGTGCGCGCTGGACGCCTCCAGCACCGCCCCGACAGTACGCAGCGGGTCGGTCAGGTCGGCGTACCGGCTGCCGCCGATGGTGGCCGTGCCGGCGCTCGGCGTCACCAGGTTCAGCAGCATGCGCAGCGTGGTCGTCTTACCGGCGCCGTTGGGGCCGAGGAAGCCGGTGACCCGGCCCGGCTCGACCGTGAACGACAGGTTGTCCACCGCGCGGACGGTCTTGTATTGCTTGGTCAGGCCGGACACGATGATCTGGCCGGTCCCGGCACTGGGGCGTGGCTGCCCGTCGGACATCATTCTCCTCTCCTGCCCCGGCGGGCTCGACGCGCGCCGGTGGGGGGCGCCGTTGCGGGGGCGCCCCGCAACAGCCTTCCAACCCGGCGCAAGGGGGTCAATCAGGCGGGACGCGTACGCGCCGTCCTCCTCAGGGAGGAGATCAGGCCGTCGGCAGCGCCACCCAGGTGGCCCGGGCGCGGCCGAGCAGCGCGCCGTCCGAACCGTACAGGCTGGTGTGCACCTCGGCCTTGCGTCCCTCGCCGCCGACGGCGAGGCCGGTCACCACGCACTCGTCGCCGGGCCGTGGCAGCGCCGTGACCTGCGCGGCGATCCGCCCCAGCACGTACGGCCGGCCGGGCGCCAGCACCGCCCAGCCGCCCGGGCAGTCCAGCGCCGCCCACACCGTCGCGGGCACCACAGCGGCCGGCGCGCGGAACGGCGCGGCGGTCCGCCCGTCCGGCAGCCGCCCCGGGAAGATCCGCAGCCCGTCCGGGTTCGCCGGGCCGCAGACGTAGCAGCGGGGGAACGGGTGGTCGACCAGACCGGGGTACGCCCGCGCGGCCTCGGCTGCCGTCGCCGGGTCCACCGGCGGCACCACCGCGTCGACCGGCTCGACCCGGCGTACCTGGGCGACCAGGTGGCCGTCCGGGTCGCGTACCTCGCCGTCGGCTGCGGTCAGCGGGGTGTCCAGCGGCGGCGGCCGGCGCAACGTGACCTCCACCGGGCCCCGGTCGTCGATCAGCGCGGCGAAGATCCCGGCGCTCCAGCCGCCGTTGCCGGAGCCGTCCGGTCCCTGGAAGCGGGCCTCGACCAGCATGTGCACCTCCGGGTCCACCGCCGCCGGCGCCGTCGCGGGCGGTCCGCCCGGCAGCCTCGCACACGCCGCTCGCGCCCCGGCCGTCCCGGTTCGCACACCACCGCCGGCCGTCGTTCACCGGATCGACACCCCTCGTCCCGTCCGGTGGCAACCCGGGGCACCTACACAGGAGTCATGGCTGTCCTGCACGCCGCTGGCGCACCGCTCACGACCAGCGGTTACACCCTGCTGATCGCCGACGACCCGGCACTGGTCGCGGCCGCGCAACGCCTGCGCCACGAGGTGTTCGCCGGCGAACTCGGCGCCACCGTGCCGACCGCCGCGACCGGACTCGACACCGACGAGTTCGACGCGTACTGCGACCACCTGGTGGTGCTGCGCGAGGGCACCGGCGAGGTCGTCGGCACGTACCGGCTGCTGCCGCCCGGCCGCACCGACCGCCGGTACGCCGACGCCGAGTTCGACCTGGGCCCGCTGGCCCCGCTCCGCGACGACCTGGTCGAGGCGGGCCGCTCCTGCGTCCACCCGGACCACCGCACCGGCGCCGTGATCAACCTCATGTGGGCCGGGATCTGCCGCTACCTGCACCTGCGCGGCGTCCGCTGGCTCGGTGGCTGCGCCTCGGTGCCGGTCGCCGACGGCGGGACCGCCGCCGCGCAGGTGTGGGCCGAGGTCACCGCCCGGCACCTCGCCCCGCCGCTGCTGCGGGTCACCCCGCGCCGGCCCTGGTTCGCCGAGGCGCCGGCCGCCGACCTCGCCGCGCTCACCCCGGCGCAACGCCGGGCGCTCGTGCCGCCGCTGCTGCGCGGCTACCTGCGGCTCGGCGCCTGGGTGGCCGGCGAGCCCGCGTACGACAGGGACTTCGGCTGCGCCGACTTCTACGTGTTGTTCTCACTGGACCGGATGAACCCGCGCTACCTGCGGCACTTCCTCGGCGAGGCCGGGTCGTGACCGCCGTCGCCGTTCCCGGGGTCGGCGCGGGCCTGGGCGCCGGTGTCGACGGGGCGGGTCTGTGGCGGCCCGCCTCGGGCTGCGGGCCGGACTGCCTGCCGCCGCCCGCCGCCCCGGACGTGTCGCGGCTGCGCCGGGCGGGACGGCTGCTCGGCGTACTCGGCGTGCTGCTGGCCGGAACGGGTCTGGCCGTCCTGCTGCCGCTGCTGCCCGCCGCCCGGGGCCGGGCCGCGTTACGCGGCTGGGCGCTGTGGACGCTGCGTACCCTCGGGGTCCGGCTGGTGGTCCGCGGGCGGGCGCCGCGCGGGCGCGCGCTGCTGGTCGCCAACCACGTCTCCTGGCTGGACGTCCTGGCGGTGCTCGCCGTGTCGCCGGCCCGGATGCTGGCGAAACGCGAGGTCCGGCGCTGGCCGCTGGTGGGCGCCCTGGCCGTCGCGGCGGGCACCGTCTTCGTGGACCGGTCCCGGCCGCGTGACCTGCCGGCCACCGTCGCGCGGGTGGCCGGCGTGCTGCGGTCCGGGCGGTCGGTGGCGGTGTTCCCTGAGGGTACGACCTGGTGCGGCGCCGCCACGGACTGTCGCCCGAGCGGCGGCTTCCGCCCGGCGATGTTCGAGGCGGCCGTGGCGGCGGGCGCTCCGGTGGTGCCGTTGCGCATCGGCTACCGGTACGCGGGCGATCCGAGCACGCTGCCCGCCTTCCTCGGCGAGGAGACGCTCTGGGCATCGGTACGCCGGGTGCTCGCCGCCCGGGGCCTGACCGTGTCGGTGACGCTGAGTGCCGCGCTGCACCCGGGCGAGGGCGCGGACCGCAGGTCGCTGGCCCGGATCGCGGAGGCCGCGATCCATCCGTCCCCTCGACCACCGCTCGCGACACGGCTCGACCTGGCGGCTTGACCCGCGGGACGGCAGGGACACGACACAGTCGCGATAGTATCTTGTTCAGTCGCGATGTATCGCGTTATGCTCCTCGCAACACCTGGCGCGCTGTGGAGCGGCACGCCGACGAGGGGAGCGTGTCATGGCCAGTTGGACGGTCGACAACCCGCAGCGAATCACGCTGGACGAGCCGATCACCCGGCTCGACGCCGAGCTGATCAGCGGCCGGCTGAACGTGGTCGGCGCCGACGGGCCGGCCCGGGTCGACGTGACCCGGATCAGCAGCCGGCCGCTCCTCGTCGAGGTACGCGACGGGCGGCTGACGATCCGGCACAAGCGCAAGCCCGGCCTGCTCGGCATCTTCTCCTGGTTCGGCAACCGGATCCGGGCCGAGGTGTCGGTAGCCGTTCCGCCGGACGTGCTCGCCACCCTGTCGGTGGTCAGCGGCGCGCTCGTCGCCTCCGGGCTGCGCCGGGAGACCCGGGTCGACGTCACCTCCGGGCAGGTCACACTGCGCGGGCTGCGGGGGCGCACCAGCGCCAAGGTCATCTCCGGGCCGGTCGAGGCGCTCGGCATCGGCGGCGACCTGGACCTGGAGACGGTCTCCGGTGAGCTGATCCTGGCCGACAGCGCGCCCGAGCGGGTCCGCGCCCACGCCGTCTCCGGCTCGATCACCTGCGACCTGGACAACCCGCGCGGCAGCGAGATCCGGCTCAGCGCCATCTCCGGCAGCATCACCGTGCGGGTCCGCGAGGACAGCGACCTCACCGTGCACCTGCACACCACCTCCGGCAAGATCACCAGCGGCTTCCCGCAGGTGGACAGCGGTGGGCGCGGCCTCGGCTCGATCAAGGACAGCCACGGCGTGCTCGGTGGGGGTGCGGGTAGGCTCTGGGCCTCCGCGACCTCCGGCAGCATCGCGCTGCTCGCCCGCCCGGTCGCGCCCGCCGACCATGTGGAGGACGTGCCGTGACCGCCGTGTTCAGCCACGGCCGGCTCC
The DNA here is from genome assembly GCF_023896895.1 of Micromonospora sp. CPM1. NCBI lineage: Bacteria > Bacillati > Actinomycetota > Actinomycetes > Micromonosporales > Micromonosporaceae > Micromonospora > Micromonospora sp. CPM1. The sequence continues at coordinate 4,557 of NZ_JAMHIU010000037.1, read as the reverse complement.
GCCTCTACCTGCTGAAGCTGCTCGACGACGGCCCGAAGCACGGCTACGAGCTGATCCGTCTGCTGGAGGAGCGCTTCCTCGGCCTGTACGCGCCCAGCGCCGGCACCATCTACCCGCGCCTGCAACGGCTGGAGGCGGAAGGGCTGGTCACGCACACCGCCGCGGGCGGGCGCAAGGTCTACGACATCACCGAGGCGGGCCGCGCCGAACTGCGCCAGCGCGCCGACGAGCTGTCGACGCTGGAGAGCGACATCGGCGCCGCCGTCGAGGATCTCTCCGCGCTGGCCGGGGAGATCCGCACCGAGGTACGCGGCTCGGTGCGCGACCTGAAGCGGGAGCTGCGCGAGGTGGCCCGGCAGACCCGGCAGGGCGGCTGGACGGCGTCCGCCGGCGCCCGGCCGGCGGACGACGGGGGATCGCCCCGCCCGGACGACTCGCCGCTGCTCGCCGACTTCGACCAGCGGCTGGCCGCGTTCACCGTCGAGGTCGGGGCGCTGGTCCGGGCCCGGCGGCTCAGCGACAACCAGCTCCGTACCGCGATCCGGCTGCTCGACGGCGCGCTGGAGGGGCTGCGGCGGCTGCTCCGCTGATCTCACAGGTTGTTTCCAGCCGGCACCCAGCGCGACCGCAGCCGGAGCGCGGATGATGGGTGCCATGGCGGCTACCCAGACCGAGGCCCGGCTTCTCGTCGTCGAGGACGATCCCAACATCCTCGAACTGCTCTCCGCGAGCCTGCGCTTCGCGGGCTTCGACGTGGCCACCGCGACCAGCGGCAGCGCTGCCCTGAACGCCGCCAAGGACCACCGGCCCGATCTGGTGGTGCTCGACGTGATGCTGCCCGACCTGGACGGCTTCGAGGTCATCCGGATGCTGCGCGAGGGCGGAACCCGTACCCCGGTGGTCTTCCTGACCGCGCGCGACGCCACCGACGACAAGATCCGCGGGCTGACCCTGGGCGGCGACGACTACGTCACCAAGCCGTTCAGCCTGGAGGAGCTGACCGCGCGGATCCGGGCCGTGCTGCGGCGTACCGCGACCGGCGAGCAGGCACCGTCCCGCCTCACCTTCGCCGACCTGGAGCTGGACGAGGAGACGCACGAGGTGCACCGGGCCGGCCAGCGGGTGCAGCTGTCGCCGACCGAGTTCAAGCTGCTGCGCTACCTGATGCTCAACGCCAACCGGGTGCTCAGCAAGGCGCAGATCCTCGACCACGTCTGGAACTACGACTTCCGCGGTGACGACAACATCGTCGAGTCCTACATCTCCTACCTGCGGCGCAAGGTCGACAACACCCAGCCCCGGCTGATCCACACGCTCAGGGGAGTGGGTTACGTGCTCCGCAAGCCGGCGGCGTGAACGTCGTCGACGACGCGAAGGGCAGGCTGCGCAGCGTCCCGCTCCGGCTGAAGCTCGTCGCCGCCGTCCTCGCGCTCGTGGCCGTGGCGCTCGTCGTGATCAGCGGCCTGACGGCGTTCCTGCTGCGCAACTACCTGATCGGGCAGGCGGACGACCAGCTTCGCGGCGGCGCGTACACGGTGGCCAACACGCTCGACAAGCCCCAAGGCGACCAGATCAAGATCACCATTCCGTCGGACTACGTGGCGTCCCTGATTGCGCCGAGGTCGCTGCCGGAGGGGCCGTACCGCTACGAGGGCCTGCGCGACGAGGAACTGCCGCGGTTCCCAGCCGACTACGCCGGATACCGGGAGCGGGTGGGTGACCCGTTCACCGTGCGCTCCGAGGACGGCCGGAGCCGGTGGCGGATGCTCTACGCAGACCTGCCCGACGGACGGATCATCGCGTTCGGGCAGCACCTCACCGGCGTCGACTCCGCGGTCGGGCGGCTGGTGTGGATAGACCTCCTGGTCGGGGGCGCGGTGCTGATCTCGCTGGCGTCCGTCGGCGCCGGCATCGTCCGTACCAGCCTGAAGCCGCTGGTGGAGATAGAGCGGACGGCGGCGGCCATCGCCGGGGGTGACCTGACCCGGCGCGTGCCCGACCCGGAGGAGGGGCGGTCGTGCCCGACCTCCGAGCTGGGCCGCCTGTCCCGGGCACTGAACGCCATGCTGGCGCAGATCGAGGCCGCGTTCACCGCGCGGGCCGCCTCCGAGGCGGCGGCGCGCAGCGCCGAGATGGGCGCGCGGGACGCGGCCGCGTACGCGCAGGCGTCGGAGGCGCGGGCCCGCCGGTCCGAGGAGCGGATGCGGCAGTTCATCGCCGACGCCTCGCACGAGCTGCGCACGCCGCTGACCACCATCCGGGGCTTCGCCGAGCTGTACCGGCAGGGCGCGGCCCGGGCGCCGGAGCAGACCGCCGACCTGCTGCGCCGCATCGAGGACGAGGCGTCCCGGATGGGTCTGCTGGTGGAGGACCTGCTGCTGCTGGCCCGGATGGACCGGGAACGGCCGATCGCGTTGAGCCCGGTCGAGCTGCCGGTGCTGGCGTCCGACGCGGTGGAGGCGGCCCGGGTGGTCGACCCGGACCGGCGGATCGAGCTGGAGCGGGAGCCGGGCGCCGGCCCGCTGGTGGTGCTCGGCGACGACGCGCGTCTGCGCCAGGTGATCGGCAACCTGATGACGAACGCGCTCACCCACACCCCGCCGGACGCCTCGGTGACGCTGCGGCTGCGGTCGGAGGCGGGCAACCTCGCCGTGGTGGAGGTGGCGGACACCGGTCCCGGGCTCACCCCGGAGCAGGCCGAGCGGGTCTTCGAGCGGTTCTACCGGGTGGACGCCGCGCGTACCCGCCGGGCCGGCGGGCCGATCAGCACCGGCCTCGGCCTGGCCATCGTGGCCGCGCTCGTCGCCGCGCACCACGGCACCGTCGAGGTGGCGGAGACGCCCGGTGGCGGGGCGACGTTCCGGGTGAAGCTGCCGCTGCTGCCCGAGGCGCCCGAGCCGGGCGAGTGACATTCAGAAAACTTCCAGGCTGATTCCAGGCTGGTGACAGTGCAACGGGGAAAGCTGGTGGCATGACCGAGCACGAGACCGATCCGCAGCGGTCGCCGGCCCCCGCCGACGCCGAGCCGTCGCACCACACCGCCGAGCTGCCCCGCGTCGAGAGCGGGACGTCGGACTCCTCCACCACCCCGGCCGCGGCGTCGGTTCCGGCCGACTCCCCGGCCGCCGGAACCAGCACGCCCGCCGGGCACACGAACCCGGCGGAGAGCGCCGGGAACACCGCGCCCGCCGGGCCGTACCCGCCGCAGCCGGCGACGCCGTCCGCGCCGCCGTACCCGGCCTCGGGGCAGCCGCAGCAGCCCCACCCCTGGTATGGGCAGCAGCACCAGCAGGGCGGCTGGAACCAGCAGGCCGCCACCGGCTACCCGGCCACGCAGCACGGTGGGCCGGTGCCGTCGTACCAGGCGCAGCCGTACCAGACGCAGCAGGGCTACCAGTCGTACCAGCCCGGGCAGCCGATGCCGCAGTGGGGCCCGCAGCAGCCGGCCCGCCCCAGCCGGGCCGGGAAGTTCGTCGGCGCGGGCGCGCTGGCACTGGTCCTGATGCTCGGCTCCGGCGCGGCCGGCGGCGCGCTCGCCCTCGCGCTCGACGAGGGCGGACCCACCCGCACCTACTCCGCCGCCCCGGTGATCAACAGCGCCGACCTGCCCAAGATCGCGGCCTCCGTCCAGGACAGCATCGTCACGATCATGACGAACAGCGGTGAGGGCTCCGGGGTGATCCTCAGCGCCGACGGGTTCGTGCTCACCAACAACCACGTCGTCGCCGGCGCCGGTGGCGACACCGTGCGGGTGGTCTTCGCCGACGGCAAGAGCGCCTCCGCGAAGATCGTCGGCACCGACCCGAAGACCGATCTCGCGGTGGTCCAGGCCAGCGGCGTGAGCGACCTGAAGGCGGCCAAGTTCGGCGACAGCGACGCCATGCAGGTCGGTGACCAGGTGCTCGCACTGGGCAGCCCGCTCGGCCTCCAGGGCTCGGTCACCGCCGGCATCCTCAGCGCCCGCGACCGCACCATCCAGGCGGGGGAGGGCGGCCAGCAGAACCCGCAGCAGGGCGCCAGCTCGATCTCCGGCCTGCTCCAGACCGACGCCCCGATCAACCCGGGCAACTCCGGCGGCGCGCTCGTCAACACCCGGGGCGAGGTGATCGGCATCAACACCGCCATCGCCACCGCCGGGCAGGGCAGCACCGGAAACATCGGCGTCGGCTTCGCCATCCCGAGCAACAAGGCCAAGGACGTGGCCGAGAAGCTCCAGCGCGGCGAGAAGATCAGCCACCCCTCGCTCGGGGTGAGCGTGAACGGCGCCGAGGACGGCGGGGCGCTGGTCGCCGCCGTCACGCCCGGCAGCCCCGCCGAGAAGGCCGGCCTCCAGCGCGGCGACGTGATCACCAAGTTCGGCGACAAGGTGATCAACGACTCGAACGACCTGGTCGGCGCCGTGCAGGCCGGCAAGGTCGGTGACCGGGTCGAGGTGCAGTACAAGCGGAACGGATCCACCGAGAACGCAACCGTGACGCTCGCCGAGACGTCATAGTCCCGAAGACCTGCCTCCCTCCCGGGCGGCGGGTGACGGAGCCAAGGGGGTTGGCTCCGTCA
>NZ_JAMHIU010000036.1:0-34810 GCF_023896895.1 Micromonospora sp. CPM1 | reverse complement strand
ACCAGCAACCAGCAACGCGCTGACGCTCTACCCGCCTGGTTGCACACCTACAACCACCACCGCAACCACACCTCACTCGGCGGCAAACCACCCATCAGCCGCGTCAACAACGCTGCTGGGCATTACATCTAGCGCCGCAGACCCCGGCTCAGACCTCGTCGATCAGGTCGGCCACCGAGTCGACGATCCGCGACGGCCGGTACGGGTACCGCTCCGCCTCGGTCCGGCTGCTGATGCCGGTGAGCACCAGGATCGTCTCCAGCCCGGCCTCCAGGCCGCACAGGATGTCGGTGTCCATCCGATCGCCGATCATGGCGGTCGACTCGGAGTGCGCGTCGATGGTGTTCAGCGCCGAGCGCATCATCATCGGGTTGGGCTTGCCGACGAAGTACGGGTCGACGCCGGTCGCCTTCGAGATCATCGCCGCCACCGAGCCGGCCGCCGGCAGCGCACCCTCCATCGACGGGCCGGTGGCGTCCGGGTTGGTGCAGATGAATCGCGCGCCGTCGTTGATCAGCCGGATCGCCTTGGTTATCGCCTCGAAGCTGTAGGTGCGCGTCTCCCCCAGCACCACGTAGTCCGGGGCGAAGTCGCTGAGCACGTACCCCACCGCGTGCAGCGCCGTGGTCAGGCCGGCCTCACCGATCACGTACGCGGTGCCGCCCGGCCGCTGGTCGGCCAGGAACTGGGCGGTGGCCAGCGCGGACGACCAGATCGCCTCCTCCGGCACGTCCAGCCCCATCCGGGCCAGCCGGGCCTGGAGGTCGCGCGGCGTGTAGATGGAGTTGTTCGTCAGCACCAGGAACGGCTTGCCGGAGGCACGCAGCTTCTTGACGAACTCCGGGGCGCCGGGCACCGGCTGCCCCTCGTGCACCAGCACGCCGTCCATGTCGGTGAGCCAGCTCTGCACCGGCTTGCGGTCAAGCATCGTGTCGTCCCCAGGGTGTCGTCGGGTCGGGCTCAGGGCCGGCGGGCCGGGGGCACGCAGCACAACGCCGGGCAGGTGTCCCAGGCGGGCAGCTCGCCGAGGCGGCGGCGCAGCCGCTCGCCGTCCGGGGCGGTGCGCTCTCCGACCAGCTCGCGGACCATCGCCACGAACCGCGGATCGGTGCCCGGCGTGCCGGCGCGGACGAAGTCCAGGCCGAGCTGCTTGGCCGTCTCCAGCGCCTCGGTGTCCAGGTCCCACACCACCTCCAGGTGGTCGGAGACGAAGCCGATCGGGCTGACCACCACGCCCGTCACGCCCTGCTCGGGCAGCGTGGCCAGGTGGTCGTTGACGTCCGGCTCCAGCCACGGCACCTGCGGCGGCCCGGACCGGCTCTGCCAGACCAGGTCGTACGCCAGGTCGGGCGCGGCCGCGGCGTGCACCAGCCGGGCGGCCTCCTCGAGCTGGGCGGTGTAGCGGCCGCCGTGCGGGCCGGCGGTGGCCGCCGCGGACATCGGGACCGAGTGCGCCGTGAAGACCAGCCGGGTGCTGTCCCGCTTCGCCGGGTCGAGCTGGGCCAGCGCGGCCCGGACCGCGTCGACGTGCGGCTCGATGAAGCCGGGGTGGTCCCAGAACTGGCGGAGCTTCTCGATCAGCGGGGCGTCCGGGCCGACCGCGGCGCGGGCCGAGGCGATGTCCTCCTGGTACTGCCGGCAGGACGAGTAGCCGCCGTACGCGCTGGTGACGAACGCCAGCGCCCGGGTGATCCCGTCGTCGCGCATCCGCGCGACGGTGTCGGCGAGCATCGGATCCCAGTTGCGGTTGCCCCAGTAGACCGGCAGGTCGACGCCGTTGGCGGCGAAGTCCTCGCGGATCGCCGCGAGCAGGTCACGGCACTGCTGGTTGATCGGCGACACCCCGCCGAAGTGCATGTAGTGCTCGGCGACCTCGGCCAGCCGGTCCGGCGGCACTCCCCGCCCCCGGGTCACGTTCTGCAGGAACGGGAGAACGTCCTCGGGCCGCTCCGGGCCGCCGAAGGAGACCAGCACCAACGCGTCGTACGCCATGGGGACCATTGTCCCTCGCGGCCCGGGGCGGCGCGGCGGCCACCCCGGGTCCGGGTGTCAGGCGCCGATGGCGTGGTAGCCGCCGTCGACGTGGACGATCTCACCGGTGGTGGCCGGGAACCAGTCGGACAGCAGCGCCAGGCAGGCCCGCGCGGCCGGCTCCTGGTCGGTCAGGCTCCAGCCCAGCGGGGCCCGCTCGGTCCAGGCGTCCTCGAACTGGTCGAAGCCCGGGATGGACTTGGCGGCGATGGTGCGCAGCGGGCCGGCCGCGACCAGGTTGCTGCGGATGCCCTGCTTGCCCAGGTGCAGCGCCAGGTAGCGGGAGGCGGACTCCAGCCCGGCCTTGGCCACGCCCATCCAGTCGTAGACCGGCCACGCCTTGGTGGCGTCGAACGTGAGGCCCACCACGGCGCCGCCGGCGGACATGAGCGGCAGCGCGGCCATGGCGAGGGACTTGTACGAGTAGGTGGAGACCTGGAGCGCGGTCGCCACGTCCGCCCAGGGGGCGTCGAGGAATCCGCCGCCGAGGCAGCTCTGCGGGGCGAACCCGATCGAGTGCACGACGCCGTCCAGGCCGTCGACGTGCTCGCGTACCTTGTCGGCCAGCCCGGCCAGGTGTTCCTCGTTGCTGACGTCCAGCTCGATCACGGGCGCCGGCTCGGGCAGGCGCTTGGCGATCCGCTCCACCAGGGAGAGCCGGCCGTAGCCGGTGAGCACGACCTGGGCGCCGTTCTCCTGGGCGAGCTTCGCCACCGAGAAGGCGATCGACGCGTCGGTGATGACGCCGGTGACCAGCAGCCGCTTACCGGCGAGAAGTCCGGACATTGCGTGTCTCCTCCGTGCTCTGCTCAGTGACCCATGCCGAGGCCGCCGTCGACCGGGATGACGGCGCCGGTGACGTATCCCGCCGCGTCCGAGGCGAGCCAGGTGACGACGCCCGCGACCTCGTCCGGGGTGGCCATCCGGCCGGCCGGGATCGACTTGCGGATCTCCGCCCTGCGCTCCTCGGGCAGGCCCGCGGTCATGTCGGTGTCGATGAAGCCGGGTGCCACCACGTTCGCGGTGATGTTGCGGGTGCCCAGCTCGCGGGTGATCGAGCGGGCCACGCCGACCAGGCCGGCCTTGCTGGCCGCGTAGTTGACCTGACCCGCGCCGCCGGAGAGACCGACCACTGAGGAAATGAAGATCATCCGCCCCCAGCGGCCGCGAAGCATCTTCGTCGAGGCCCGCTTGGCGACCCGGAACGAGCCGGTCAGGTTGGTGTCGAGGACGCGGGCGAACTGCTCCTCGGACATCCGCATGATCAGCGTGTCGTCGGTGATGCCGGCGTTGGCGACCAGCACCTCCACCGGGCCGAGTTCGGCCTCGATCGCGGTGAACGCGGCGTCGACCGACTCGGCGTCGGTCACGTCACACCGCACACCGAACAGGCCCTCGGGGGCTTCGCCGCTCCGGTACGTCACCGCCACCCGGTCGCCCTGCTTGGCGAACGCCTGCGCGATGGCCAGGCCGATCCCCCGGTTCCCGCCGGTCACCAGCACGGTTCGGGCCACGGATCCCCCTCTGCTCCAGTGATCTCTCGGTCGGTCGGAGCCTAGGGGTTACCGACAGGTAAGCGCTAACCCGCGCAGGTCACAGGGCCACCCCGGCCGTCGTCGGCGGACGTCCGCGGAGGCGGTCGGCCGCGCGCGCGACACCCGCACCCCCGGTGTACGATGATCGCGTCTGCGGGCCGCTCCGTGCCCGCTCCGGGCTCCGCCGACCGCAGGAGGTGATCGCTGTGCGAGATAGCGATCCTCCCAGTCGTGGCCGGGCCCACCGTCAGCCCCGCTGAGCCACGGCTCCGTCGACGCGGCTGACCCGCTTCCCGCCCCCCGCACCGCATCCGCTCTCCGGCGACACCTGCCGGGGGTGGCCCTGCCGCGCGGCGGAGCACCCGGTCACGACTTCGTGCGCGTACGCCCCGACCCCCATCGGCCCGCACCGGGCCGACCGTCGCCACGGAGCACACTCATGAGCCGTTACGTCGCCCCGCTGGGCTTCACCCTCGCCGCCGTCTGGGTGGCCGTCCTGTTCGTGCTGGCCGGCGGCGGTCACTGACCACCGCCGGCCGGTTCCGGCTCAGACCAGCCGGGACGTCCAGAGCAGACTCAGCCCGCCCGCGCACAGGGCCAGCAGCAGCGCGATCCCCGCGTACCACTGGGTGATCTCGCGCGGCTCGGTCCGGTAGCCGATCGAGCTGCCCATGTCCTGGTAGACCTGCTTCAGCTCGCTGGCCGACGCGGCCTCGTAGAAGAAGCCCTGCGTGGTCTCCGCGAGCTGGGACAGCGCGGTCCGGTCCACCGGCACCCGCTGGAGCTGCCCGCCGATGTCGACCTGCCCGGAGTCGGTGCCGAACGCGATGGTGGACACCGGCACGTTCGCCGCCTGCGCCGCCGCGGCGGCCTCCTCGACCGAGCGGCCCGACGTGCGGTAGCCGTCGGACAGCAGCACGATCCGGGCCGGCGGGATGCCGGCGGCGCCGTCGGCCGGCACCGAGCGGATCGCCTCCAGGCAGGTGAACACCGCCTCGCCGGTGGCGGTCGCCTCGGCCAGCACCAGCCCGTCGATCGCGGTGGTGACGGCGGCCCGGTCCTTGGTCGGCGGCACCAGCACGTTCGCCGACTTGGCGAACGAGACGAGTCCCAGGTTGTAGCTCTCCGGCAGTTCGCCGACGAACTGCTTGGCCGCCTCCTGCGCCGCCTCCAGGCGGTTCGGCGACACGTCGTCGGCCTGCATCGACAACGACACGTCGATGGCGAGCATCACGGTGGCCCGTTCCAGCGGCTCGCGGGTGTCGATCGCCGGCCGGGCCAGCCCGGTCGCCAGCACCAGCAGGCAGAGCAGGAACGCGGTCGCCGCGACGTGCCGCCGCCAGCCCAGCCCCTTGGGCGCGACGGTGCGCAGCAGGTCGACGTTGGTGAACCGCAGCGCGTACTGCCGGCGGTGCAGTTGCCGCCAGACGTACGCGGCGGCGAGGGCGAGCACCGGCAGCACGGCCAGCAGCCACCACGGTTGCAGAAAACGGATCATCGAGTCGTCCCTCGGGTGCGGGCGTGCCGCTGCGCGGCGACGAAACGCACCATGTCCAGCAGCCAGTCTCGGTCGGTACGCAGGCGCAGGTGGGCCGCGCCCGCGGCGCGCAGCTCGGCGGCGATCGCCCCACGCTGGGCGGCCGCCGCCTCGGCGTACCGGCGGCGCAGGCCCGGGTCCGCGGTCTGCACCTCGTGCAGTTCCCCGCTCTCCGGGTCGACCACCGGCAGCACCCCCACGTCGGGCAGTTCCAGTTCCCGCGGATCGACCACCTCGACGGCCAGCACGTCGTGGCGGACCCGCAGCTTACGCAGCGGCCGGCCCCACTGCGGCGGCGGCGCGAGGAAGTCGGAGATCACCACCGCCACGCCGCGCCGCCGGGGCGGCCGGTTGAGCATGTCGACGAGCGCGCCGAGGTCGCTGCGGCCGGGCCGGATCTCGGCGCCGGCAACCGCCCGCAGCAGCCCCTGCGCCTCCTTGCGGCCTCCGCGGGCGGGCAGCCGCAGCACCGTACCCGGCCCGCCGGTGCCGACCACCGCGCCGATCCGGTTGCCGCCCCGCACGGTGAGGTGGGCCAGCGCGGCGACAGCGGCCACCGCCACGTCCCGCTTGAGCCACCGTCCGGTGCCGAAGTCAAGGCTGGCCGACATGTCGACGGCCAGCCAGGTCTCCAGTTCGCGGTCGGCCACCGTACGCCGCACGTGCGGCATGGTGGTGCGGGCGGTGACCGGCCAGTCCATCCGGCGCACGTCGTCGCCGGGTCGGTACTCCCGGGACTCCCCCGCCTCACTGCCCGGACCGGGCAGCAGCCCGGCGTAGTCGCCCTGGAGCAGCCCGTCCAGCTTGCGGGTGACCATGAGCTGGAGCCGGGCCAGCGCGGCCCCCGAGCGGTCGCCGGTGGCGCTCAGCCGGGTGGGCGAGGTCACGGCCGCTGCCCGGGCCACCCGTTGTGCGGCACGGCCGGCGGCGGTGGTGCGGCCTGCTGGCGGGGCGCGACGGCGGGCAGCGGGATGGTCGACATCACCCGGTGCACGATGTGGTCGGCCGGTACGTCGTCGGCGAGCGCGTCGTAGCTGAGCACCAGCCGGTGGCGCAGGATGTCCGGCGCGATGTCCTGCACGTCCTGCGGCAGCGCGTAGTCCCGGCCGCGCAGCAGCGCCAGCGCGCGGGTGGCCCGGACCAGGCCGAGCGAGGCGCGCGGGCTGGCGCCGTACTGGATGAGCTGGGCCACGTCGGGCATGCCGTGCTCGGCCGGCGCCCGCGTGGCGAGCACCAGCCGGACCGCGTAGTCGACGAGCGCGTTGTGCACGAACACCTGGTCGGCCTTGTGCTGGAGGGCGACCAGGTCCGGGGTGTCGAACACCCGGGCCGGTTCGGGCGGGGCCACACCCATCCGGTAGACGATCTCGCGCTCCTCGGCGTCGGTCGGGTAGCCCACGACGATCTTCATGAGGAACCGGTCCCGCTGCGCCTCCGGCAGCGGGTAGACGCCCTCCTGCTCGATCGGGTTCTGGGTGGCCATGACCAGGAACGGGTCGGGCACCCGGTGGCTCTCGCCGCCGATGGAGACCTGCCGCTCGCTCATCACCTCCAGCAGCGCCGACTGCACCTTGGCCGGTGCGCGGTTGATCTCGTCGGCGAGCAGGAAGTTGACGAAGACCGGGCCCAGCTCGACGTCGAACTTCTCGCTGGACTGCCGGTAGATCCGGGTGCCCATGATGTCTGCGGGCACCAGGTCGGGCGTGAACTGGACGCGGGCGAACGAACCGCCGACGACCCGGGCCAGGGTCTCCACGGCGAGCGTCTTGGCCACACCGGGCACGCCCTCCAGCAGGCAGTGACCGCGTGCCAGCAGCGCGACGAACATCCGCTCGACCATCCGGTCCTGGCCGACGATCACCCGCTTGGTCTCGAACAGCGCCCGCTCCAGCAGCGTGGCGTCCTGTGCCGGGGTGGTGCCCGCCGGGGGCGGCGCGTCCGGCGCCACCTCGGTCGGGTTCGGCACGTCGGGTGTGGTCGGCTGGGCCACCGGTCCTCCACAGCAGGGTCGTCGTCGCGGCGTGGTGCGTATCAAGACTGTCATGCCTCGCTGAGAGCCGAGGGTGGGAGAGGCACGATTTTCGCCGCGCCGTCCGGCCACGCCGTCCCGCCGCGCGGGAAACGCTGAACACGGGTGGACAACAAGGGGTCCGCCGTGTGTACGATTCACCCCGTCGCCGGGCGGCTCCCCCCGTGGCCGCCCGGCGCTAAAACTCCCGGCGTGCGGCCTCTAGACTCGCCCCGGTGACGACTCCCACCACCCCGGACGAGACGCTGATCTGCTCGGCGCGGGGGTGTCGCGCACCCGCCGCCTTTCAGCTCCGCTGGCACAATCCCCGCCTGCACGCGCCGGACCGGCGCAAGACCTGGCTGGCCTGCCCGGAGCACCGGGGCTCCCTCGGTGACTTCCTCGAGGCACGCGGCTTCCTCCGCGAGGTGGTCCCGCTTCCCTGATCGCCTACGCTCGAAGCGTGAGCGAGCAGATGATCCGAGCCCGTACCGGCGGCGAGCACGGCAGGTCCTCCCGGTGAGCGGTGACGGCCCCGCCGGCGTTCCGCCCGCCTCGCGCAGCGCGTTGGAGCCCTGGCCGGACACGGTCCGCTGGCAGCCGATCTCCCGCGACCTGATCTGGGTGGAGCTGATCCGGCTCGGCATCGGGCTGGCAGTGGCGCTCGTGGTGCTCGGCGTGGCCTGGGCGCTGTCCGGGCACTGGCTGCTCGGCGCCGCCGTCGGCGTCGCGCTGCTCATCGGCGTCTGGCGGTCGGTCACCATCGTGCGCGCGGTCCGCGCCTGGGGGTACGCCGAGCGCGACGACGATCTGCTCGTGCGGCACGGCCTGCTGGTGCGGCGGCTGTCCATCGTCCCGTACTCGCGGATGCAGTTCGTCGATGTGAGCGCCGGTCCGCTGGAGCGCGCGTTCGACCTCGCCACGGTGCAATTGCATACGGCGGCCGCCGCGAGCGACGCCCGGGTGCCCGGTCTGCGGCCGGCCGAGGCGTCCCGGCTGCGCGACCGGCTCACCGCGCTGGGCGAGGACCGGGCGGAGGGCCTGTGAGCGAACGGAGCGACTCCGGCGCCCCGCCGCCCCACGACGACCGGCCCGACCCGAGCCCCGGCCCGCCCGCGCCGGGTTACGGACCACCGCCCGTCCCCGGACCGCCGCCCGGACACGGACCGCCGTCCGGACACGGACCGCCGTCCGGGTACGGACCCCCTCCCGGGTACGCACCGCCACCCGGCCATGGGCCGCCCGGCTCGGCCGCGCCCGGATACGGGCCACCGCCCGGTACCGACGCGGCGCCCGGGCCGTGGCCCGCGCCGCTGCCGCCGTACCCGGGACCGTGGGGTCCGGCCGCCGGGCCGCCCACGGGCGGCGAGGAGCCACGGCAGCGGCTGCACCCGCTCAGCCCGGCGCTGCACGGCGCGAAGTCGCTGGTCGTGGTGATCGCCGGGCTCTCCTGGTCGACGCTGTCCCGCGTCGGGTTCGGCTGGTTCGCGGTGCTGGTCACCGTCTTCGTGCTCGGCGCCACGGTGCTGTCGGTGGTGAGCTGGTGGAACACCGGCTACCACCTGGTGGGCCGCGAGCTGCGGGTGTACGAGGGCCTGCTGTGGCGGCGCACCCGGGCCATCCCGCTGGAGCGGTTGCAGGCGGTGGAGGTGGTCCGGCCCCTGCTGGCCCAGCTCACCGGCCTGGCCGAGCTGCGGCTGGAGGTGGTCGGCGGGGGCAAGACCGAGGCGCCGCTGGCGTACCTCAGCGTGGCCGAGGCCACCGCGTTGCGGCAGCGGCTGCTCGCGGTGGCCGGTCGATCCGCCCCGGCACCGGCGCCGGTGGCCGAGCCCGGCGCGCCGGTCGCGCCGCCCGTGCCGGAAGGACGCCGGCTGCACGCCGTCCGCAACCAGGACCTGCTGATCAGCCAGTTGCTCACGCCGCAGGCGTTCCTGCTGCCGCTGGGCCTGGTCTTCGTCGGCGCCCAGTTCCTCTCCGAGGGCTCGTGGTCGTTCATCGCGGTGGCCAGCACGCTCACCGCGATGGCCGGCGTGGTGCTGCAACCGATCCGCCGGGTGCTCGACGACTGGAGCTTCCGGCTCGACCGGGACGACGGCACGCTGCGCGTGCACAACGGGCTGCTGGAGACGCGGATGCAGACAGTGCCGTTGCACCGGGTGCAGACGGTACGGGCGACCTGGCCGCTGCTGTGGCGGATGAAGGGGTGGCTGCGGCTGCGGCTGGAGGTGGCCGGCTACTCGGCCGGTGAGCCGGACGACCGCAACCGCCCGGACCGGCTGCTGCCGGTCGGCGACGCGGGCACCGGCGCGATGGTCGTGGCGGAGGTGCTGCCCGGCGTACGGCTGGACGCGCTGCCCGCCACGCCGCCCCCGTCGCGGGCCCGGTGGCTGCGCCCGCTGAGCCGCAAGGTGGTCGGCGCCGGTCTCGACGAGCAGGTCTTCGTGGCCCGCTCCGGGCTGCTGACCCGGCAGTTGACGCTGGTGCCGTACGCCCGGATCCAGAGCGTGCGCGTCACCCGCGGTCCGGTGCAGCGGCTGCTGCGGCTGGCCACCGTGCACGCGGACACCGCCGGTGGGGCCGGGGCGGCGGCCGTCGACCGGGATCTGGCCGACGCGTGGGAGCTGGCCGCGGAGCTGACCGAGCGGTCGCGGGCCGCCCGCCGTACCGACAGCGGGCGCTGACCGGCCCGCGGCGGCGGACCGGCGGGTGCGGGCCTACCGGCGCTCGGCGGGCACCGCGTCCCGGTCGCCGGCCACCCGGTCCGGGGTGTCGGCGGCGGTGTCGTCGTCGGCGGTCGGCGCCCCGGCCGCGACGGCGGGCTCGCCGGCCCGCCGGGCCCGCCGCGCCGCCCACCAGCGCTCGGCCAGGCCGACCACCAGGAACGTCATGCCCACGTACGCCCAGCCGACGAGCACGTCGATCAGGTAGTGCTCGCCGCTGTACATCAGCGTGAACGTCATCGCCAGCGGGTACGCCAGCATCAGCGGCCACCAGCGCTTGCGCACCGACCGCATGAAGAACAGCACCACGAACAGCGCGAACGCGGTGTGCAGCGACGGCATCGCGGCCACCGGGTTGGAGGCGATCTGCCCGGCGTTGAGCAGGTTGCCCGCGCCGTGCATGCCGATCTCCTTCCAGCCCCGGGTGGAGATCCGCGCGACCTCGGTCAGCAGGCCGTTCTGCGCCGCCCACCACGGCGGCGCGGCCGGGTAGGCGAAGTAGGTGACCAGGCCGGCCGCGCACAGGAAGCCCCAGCGGGACATGTACGCGATCCAACGCTGCCGGTTCCGCATCCACAGCACTGCGGCGGCGGCGAACGTCGCCACGAAGTGCGAGAAGTAGATCCAGCTCACCAGCACGTCCCACCAGCGCACCTCGGACGCGTCGTACAGGCGCTCCTGGAGCCAGATCGTCGGCACCTCGCCGCCGGTGAGCCATCCGGTGAGGAAGCGGTCGGCGACGATCAGCTCCATCGCGTGCGGGGTGGCGCCGTTGTCGGCGAATCCCCGGGACAGGTTGTACGCGGCGAGCAGCAGCACCACCGGGATCCAGTCCCGGGCGAACCGCAGGTGGCTGCGCCACGGGCGGGCCGAGTTCCACGCGATCGTGCCGGCCCAGATCCACAGGAACGCGTACGCCGGGTCGGTGGGCAGGCCGATGGCGAGCCAGGCGACGACGAACGCGACGCCCCAGATGGTCATCGCGATCACACGGCGGCGCCCACCGTCGGGCGCTTCGGTGGTCGCGTCGGGGGCGGGGGTCGGAGATTGTGTCAGCTCGGCCATCGCGGACAAGGTTAACGGCGGGCGACCGGTGGGCCTGCGGGCGGGCGGCGACGACCGGACCGGCGGCGGCTCGGACGCCGGACGGCCGCGGGTCGGCTGCACTAGGCTCGGCCGCATGCAGGAGCAGCCGGAGTCGCCCTTCTCGCCGGGCCTGACCGCCCGGGTCGAGCTGACAGTGACCGACGCCGACACCGCGCAGGCGGTCGGCTCGGGGGACGTGCCGGTGCTCGGCACACCCCGGGTGCTGGCGCTGGCCGAGGCGGCGACGGTGGCCGCCACCGCGACCCGGATGCCGTCCGGGTCCACCACGGTCGGCGTACGGGTGGAACTGGAGCACCGCGCGGCCACCCCGGTGGGGCGTACCGTGGCGGCCCACGCCGAACTGGTGAAGGTCGACGGCAAGCGGCTCGTCTTCGACGTGACGGTCACCGACGGGCCCACCGTGGCGGCGCAGGGCCGGGTCGAGCGGGTGCTGGTCGACCGGCAGCGTTTCGTCGAGCGGGCCCTCGGCCCGTCATGACCGCCGGGTTCTCCGAGGTCGCCGCCGGGGTGCACGTGCTGCGCGAGCCGACGCTCGCGGTGAACGTCGTGCTGGTGGTCGGTGACGGCGCGGCGCTGCTGGTGGACACGCTCTCCACCGCCGGGCAGGCCCGGGAGCTGGCGGAGGCTGCCCGGGCGGTGACGCCGTACCCGTGGACGATCGTGAACACGCACCACCACTTCGACCACTGCTTCGGCAACGCCACGCTGGCCGGGCCGGAGACCGCGATCTACGCGCAGGCCCAGGCCGCGGCGGCGCTGCGGGACCGGTCCGACGCGGTGCGCCGCGCCGCGTACGAGGAGATGCACGCCGGGCATCCGGCGCTGGCCGAGGAGCTGGCGCACACCGAGCTGCGGGCGCCGACGCACGAGGTGCACGAGGAGACGGTGCTCGACGTGGGCGGCCGGCGGGTGGTGCTGCGCCATCCCGGGCACGGGCACACCGACGCCGACCTGGTGGTGCACGTGCCGGACGCGGACGTGCTGGTCGCGGGCGACCTGGTGGAGCAGAGCGGGCCACCGGCGTTCGAGGAGTCGTACCCCCTGAAGTGGCCGGACGCGCTGGCCGACCTGCTGCGGATGACCACGCCCGCGACGGTGGTGGTGCCCGGTCACGGCGAGCCGGTCGGCGTGGACTTCGTCCGCGAGCAGCACGCGCAGCTCGCGCGGCAGGCGTGGCTGATCCGGGCCGGGCACACCGGCAGCGCCCCGCCGGAGCGGGTGGCGGCCGAGTCGCCGTTCGGCGCCCGGCCGGGTCTGATCGCTGCCCGCCGCGGCTACGCGGAGCTGGACGGCACGGCCTGACCGGCGGCCGGGCTCATCCGGCGTCGGCCAGGATCTCGCGGAGGCGGTTGCGGCACTCGGCGACGAACGCCGGGAACGTGTCCCAGTAGTAGGAGACGCCGCTGGCCGCCACCCCGAGCGCCCAGGCGCGGGCTCGCGCCCAGGTCACGTCGTCCACGCCGAGCGCCTCGCGGTAGGCGTGCCGGGCCGGCGGCGGGAGGTCCCAGATCGGCGCGTGCTCGGCGTCGGGGTGCCCGACGGTCAGGCCGCCGAAGTCGATGACGGCCCGCAACCGGCCGTCGTGCACGAGCAGGTTGGTGGGCTTGAGGTCACCGTGCAGCCAGACGTGCGGGCCGGCCGGTTCGGGCAGGTCGAGGGCGTCCCGCCAGAGCCGGACCAGGGTGTCGACGTCCGTCTCGTCGCCGATGCGGCTGCGGCAGTCGTCGAGCGCCGCCGAGATCCAGGTGTCGCAGGGACGCAGCGCGCCGCCGCGGTATCCGCTCAGGTCGCCCGCGCGGGTCGCGCCGAGCAGGTCGGCCGCGTGCAGGTGCCGGACGAACACGGCCAGGTCGGCGCCGAGCGCGGCCCAGTCGCCGACGGTGCCGGGCCGGACCTCGTCGCCCGGTATCCACCGTTGCACCGACCAGGGCAGCGGGAAGGCGTCGGCCGGGACGCCGGCGTACACCGGTTCCGGCACCCGGTACGGCAGCAGCGGCGCGAGCCGGGGCAGCCACCGCTGTTCCTTGCGCAGGGCGCCGGCCTTCTCCGCGGTCCGGGGCAGCCGGACGAGCAGGTCGGCGCCGAGCCGGTACATCGTGTTGTCGGTCCCGGCGCCCGCGGGCGTCAGCGGCAGCGCGGCCCACTCGGGGCGCTGGTCGGCCAGCAGTGCCCGGACGACCTGTTCGTCCACCGGTATCTCGTCCTGGTGCAGCGCCATCCGGTGATCATGCGGGGCGGGCCGGTGCGACGGCCACCGGGTTTCCGGGGCCCCGCCCGGGCGGTTCCGGCCGGGCATGTCCCCGCAGGGCGCCGAGCAGCGCGTCGAGGTGCGGGGCGGCGGCCAGGATCGCCGCCCGCGCCGCCGGATCCAGCTCGGCCAGGGCCTCGTCGAGCAGCGCGGCCCGGTTGGTCTCGTAGTCGGCCATCCGCGCCCGGGCGGCCTCGGTCACGTGCAGCCGCAGCACGCGGCGGTCGACGGGGTCGCGGTCGCGGGCCAGCAGCCCGGCGTCGGTGAGGTCGCGGACCAGTGTGCTCACCGTGTTGGGCGCGGTGCAGAGGCGACGAGCCACCTCCTTGCCGCTGATCCCCGGCGTCTCCCGGACCAGCAGCAGCAACTCCACCTGCGCCTCGGGCAGCGGGTCTCGTCCCACGCGCGCCCCGGTCCGCCGGCGCAGGAGCCGGTGCAGCTCCCCCACGACCGCGCCGACGCGCGCGACCTGCTCGTTCGTCGCCACGGGGTCACCCGCCTCACATCGCAATAGTTCTGACTACAGATGTAAGGTACCCCGGACGCACCGATCCAGGGGGTACCCACTCGTGAGCAACGCCGCGCCGGCCGCCGCGCGCCCGACCGCCGACCGCACCACGGCCACCACCGGCGGCGTGACGCTGCTGGTGCTGCTCGGCACGCTCACCGCGATCGGCCCGCTGTCGCTGGACATGTACCTGCCGGCGTTCCCGGCCATGACCCGCGACCTCGGCGCCGACCAGGCCGGCATCCAGCTCTCGCTGACCACCTGCCTGATCGGTCTCGCCCTGGGCCAGCTCGTCACCGGTCCGCTCAGCGACCGCTGGGGGCGCCGCCGTCCGGTGCTGGTCGGCGTGGTCGCGTACACGGTGCTGGCGCTGGCCTGCGCCGCGGCGCCTAACGCCCCGCTGCTGGCCGCCGCGCGGTTCGCCCAGGGCGTCGCCGGCGGCATGGGCGTGGTGGTCGCCCGCGCCGTGGTCCGCGACCTCTACTCCGGCCGGGACGCCGCGAAGTACTTCTCCCGGCTCACCCTGGTCTTCGGGGTGGCGCCGGTGGCGGCGCCCGGCGTGGGGAGCCTGGTGCTGCGGTTCGGCTCGTGGCGGGCCGTCTTCGTGACGCTCGCCGTCATCGGGGCGGTGCTCGCCGTCGCGGTCGCGCTGCGCCTGCCGGAGACGCTGCCCGCCGAGCGCCGCAGCACCGGCGGCCTGGGAGGCACCGTCCGGACCATGCGGTCGCTGCTCGCCGACCGGGTCTACCTCGGGTACGCGCTGACGCAGGGCTTCGCGTTCGCCGGGCTGTTCGCGTACATCTCCGGGTCGTCGTTCGTGTTCCAGGACGTCTTCGGCGTCTCCGCCGCGGTGTTCAGCGTCATCTTCGGCGTCAACGCGCTCGCCCTGGTGGCGGTCGGGCAGGCCAACGCCCGGCTGCTCGACCGGTTCACGCCGCGCCGGCTGCTGGTCACCACGCTCGTGGTCGGCGTGGTCACGGCGGTCGGCGTGCTGACCGGCGCGCTGGCCGGCAGCCTGGCCGTGACGGCGGTGGCGCTGTTCGCCTTCGTCGGCTCGCTCGGCATGGTGATGCCGAACAGCACCGCGCTGGCGCTGGACGCGCACGCCCGGCACGCGGGCACCGCCGCCGCGCTGATGGGCGGCATCCAGTCGGTGGTGGGCGCGCTGGCCGCGCCGCTGGTCGGGCTCGGCGGCGAGGGCAGCGCGCTGCCGATGGCGGTGGTCCTGGCCGGCGCCGCGTTCCTGTCCCTGACCGCCGTCCTGACGATGGCCCGCCCCCGCCCCTGAGCGCGGGCCGGGCGGATCACGGGAAGCGGGCGGCCACCCGGGCGCGGGTGGGCATGGCGGTGGCGCCGCCCGGGGACTCGCACACCACCGCCGCCACCCGCAGCGCGAACGCGACCCGCTCCCGCCAGCCGGTCGGCTCGACCGGCTCACCGGCGGCCAGCAGGTCCGCCACCAGCGCGCCCATCACCGAGTCGCCCGCGCCTGTCGCGTCCACCGCGGCCACCTTCGGCGCGGGTACGCGTACCACGTCGTCGGCGGCGGCGACCAGGGCGCCGTCCGCGCCGAGCGTGACCACGACGGTGCTCGCGCCCAGTTCCCGCAGGTACGCGGCGACGCCCTCGACCGGCTCGTCCGGGTAGAGCAGCCGCGCGTCGGCGGCGCTGAGCTTGACCAGGTGCGCCCCGGCGGCGAACTCGGCGACCACCGCCCGCAGCCCGTCCAGCGCGCCCGGCGCGGTGAGCAGGCGGGGCCGCACGTTCGGGTCGAACACCCGCAGCGCGCCCGCGATCGACCAGGCGCGCCGGGCGGCGGCCAGCACCGGCGGGTCGAGCAGCACGATCGAGCCGCAGTAGAGCACGTCCGCGCCCTCGACCAGCGCCACGTCCAGGTCGTCCGGGCCGAGCAGCGCGTACGAGCGGGGCTCGCCGTAGAAGCGGAAGTCCGGCTCCGCGCCGGCGAACGTGGCCACCGCGAGCGCGGTCGGCGCCGGCGCCGTCACCGTCCCGCTCACGTCCACGCCGGCGTCGGTGAGGAAGGCGCGGATCCGCCCGGCCAGCGCGTCGTCGCCGAGCGACCCGACGAACCGCGCGTCCCCGCCCAGCCGGGCGATCGCCACCGCCACGTTGAGCGGGCCGCCGCCGATCGCCTGCCGGTAGACGGGTTCCCCGTCGTGCTCGGCGTCGAGCAGGTCCACCAGCGCCTCGCCGAGCACCACCGCGTAACCCATCCTGGCTCCCCTCGTCGTCCTCCCCCCGATCCTGGCGCATGCCGGGGTCGCGGCGCGTCCGGACCCGGGCATCGAGCGGCACCTATTGCGAGCCGCGTCCCGACGTGGTGGGATGGCGATGCCGGGTGACGACGCGGGGGGCTGCCGCGTCGCCGGCTGCCGGGTCGAGCCGACGCGAGGGCATCCACGGTCCGTGGGCAACGGACCGCAGGCGGTGCGCGCCCGCCGACGGCCCCGGCCGCACACCGACCGGGCGCGGGCACCGCGATCGTCGCATCCGCTCGTCCCAGCGGAGCGGGCCGAACCGGGCCTCGCTCCGCGAGTCAGGAGATCCCCGTGCACCGAACCCGATCCCGTACGGCCGCGTTGCTCACCGCGGCCGCCACCCTGGCCGTGGGCGCGTTCGCCCTGGCCACCAACTCCGGACCGGCGGCCGCGCACGGCGCGGCCATGACGCCGGGCGCCCGCACCTACCTGTGCTGGAAGGACGGCCTCACCGGAACCGGTGAGATCCGGCCGAACAACCCCGCCTGCTCGTCGGCGGTGGCCGAGAGCGGGGCGAACTCGCTGTACAACTGGTTCAGCGTGCTGCGCTCCGACGCCGGCGGGCGGACCGTCGGGTTCATCCCCGACGGCAAGCTGTGCAGCGGCGGCAACCCCGGCTTCAGCGGGTACGACGCGGCGCGCACCGACTGGCCGGTCACCCACCTGACGGCCGGGCGGTCGATCGAGTTCCGGTACAGCAACTGGGCCCACCACCCGGGCACGTTCTACTTCTACGTGACCAAGGACAGCTGGAGCCCGAACCGGCCGCTGGCCTGGAGCGACCTGGAGGAGCAGCCGTTCCTCCAGGTGACCAACCCGCCGCAGCGCGGCGCTGTGGGCACCAACGACGGCCACTACTACTTCAGCGGCAACCTGCCGTCGAACAAGAGCGGCCGGCACATCATCTACTCGCGCTGGGTGCGCTCGGACAGCCAGGAGAACTTCTTCGGCTGCTCGGACGTGACGTTCGACGGCGGTAACGGCGAGGTGACCGGGATCGGCTCGGGCGGCAGCAACCCCCCGACGACCGCGCCGCCGACCACCGCGCCGCCGACCACCGCGCCCCCGACGACCGCGCCGCCGACCTCGCCTCCGCCGGTGACGAGCAGCCCGACCATGCCGTCCGGCTCCTGCATGGCGGTGTACAAGGTGGTCACCGCCTGGGGCGGCGGCTTCCAGGGCGAAGTGACGATCATGAACCACAGCACCCGGACGTACTCCGGGTGGACCGCGAACTGGACCTGGCCCAGCGGCCAGACCATCAACCAGGTGTGGAACGGCACGTTGAGCGGCAGCGGGGCGTCGGTGAGCGTCTCCAACGCCGCCTACAACGGCAGCGTCCCGCCGGAGGGCACCACCACGTTCGGCTTCACCGCGAACTTCTCCGGCACCAACACCCTGCCGACAGTCACCTGCACCGGTCGGTGATCAGGCACTGAGAAGGGCCCCCGGGGAATGTCCCGGGGGCCCTTCCTCGTCACGCTCGGGTCAGCGGACCATGCTGCCGACGACCGGCTTGGTGAGCAGCGCGGACTGGTTGCGCTGGATGCCCGGGTCGAGCGTCTTGGCCACGAAGATGGCGTGCCAGATGCAGAAGATCAGCACGGTCCACACCTTGCGGGAGTGGTCGGCCTCCTCCCGCTTGTGCTCGTCCAGCAGGCGCAGCGCGTACGACAGGTCGATCAGGTCACCCGCGCCCGAGGTGGACAGCACGTGCCGCGCCCACTCGTACATCTCGCCGCGCAGCCAGACCCGGGTCGGGGTCGGGAAGCCCAGCTTCTTGCGGTTGACGATGGCCGGCGGCACGACGCCCTGCAGCGCCTGGCGCATCGCGTACTTGGTGGCCTCGGAGCGGGGCGGCAGCTTCAGGTCGACCGGGATGCCGGCGGCGACGTTGAACACCTCCCGGTCCAGGAACGGCACCCGCACCTCCAGCGAGTGCGCCATCGAGATCCGGTCGGCCTTGACCAGGATGTCGCCGCGCAGCCAGGTGTAGAGGTCGACGTACTGCATCTTGGTGACGTCGTCCAGCTCGGTGCACTCGGCGTAGATCGGCGCGGTCACGTCGGTGTAGCGCACCGAGGGGTCGTAGCGGCGCAGCAGGTGCTGCTTCTCCTCCTCGGTGAACATCCGGGCGTTGCCGTAGTAGCGCTCCTCGATCGGGGTGGTGCCGCGCTCCAGGAAGCTCTTGCCCTTGACGCCCTGCGGAATGGCCTTGGACACCGCGCGCAGGCCCTTCTGCACGCCGTCGGGCAGGCTGTTGACCGCGTTGAGCGACAGCGGCTCCCGGTAGATCGTGTAACCGCCGAAGAACTCGTCCGCGCCCTCACCGGACAGCACCACAGTGACGTGCTCGGCGGCCTTCTTCGCCACGAAGTACAGCGGCACCAGCGCCGGGTCGGCGACCGGGTCGTCCAGGTGCCAGACGATCTTCGGCAGCGCCTCGATCATGTCCTGCGGCCCGATCTTGGTCGGGATCGTGGTCACGTCGAGGTGCCGGGCCGAGTCCTGGGCCACGTCGATCTCGGAGTAGCCCGGCACGTCGTAGCCGACGGTGAAGGTGAGGATGTTCGGGTTGAACTCGCGGGCCAGCGCCACCACGGCGGTGGAGTCGATGCCGCTGGACAGGAACGAGCCGACCGGCACGTCCGAGCGCATGTGCATCCGGACGCTCTCGCGCAGCGTCTCCCGGATGTCGTGGTAGAGCCGCTGCTCGTCGGAGACCGGGGCCGGCCGGAACACCGGGCGGTACCAGCGGCGCACCTCGATCCGGCCACCCGGGGTCCAGGTCAGGTACTCCCCCGAGCCGATCCGGCTGATCCCCTTGTGCAGCGTGCCCGGCTCCGGCACGTACTGGAGGGTCAGGTAGTGGCTCAGGTTGGCGGTGTCGATGCCCGCGTCGCCCTGGTACGCCGAGTGCGCGAACGGCAGCAGCGCCTTCTTCTCTGAGGCGAGGTAGAGGCCGTCCTGGGTCTCCAGGTAGTGCAGCGGCTTGATGCCGAAGTAGTCCCGCGCGCCGAAGGCCCGCCGCTCCTGCCGGTCCCAGATCACGAACGCGAACATGCCGCGCAGCTTGGTGAGCACCTGCTCACCCCAGTAGTGGTAGCCGGCGACGATCACCTCGCCGTCGCCGTTGGTGGCGAACTGGGCGCCGTAGTCGCGGATCAGCTCGTCGCGCAGCTCGATGTAGTTGTAGATCTCGCCGTTGAAGGTGAGCAGGTAACGCCCGCCCGCGTAGGGCAGGGGCTCGTGGCTCAGCGCCACGTCGATGATCGCCAGGCGCTTGTGCGCGAACACGCCGTCCGCGTACCGGCCGGAGGCGTCGCCGACCACCTCGACCCCTGTCTCGTCCGGGCCGCGGTGGTGCAGGCACTCCAGTGCGCCGGCGATGTTGTCGCGGTGGGCGGCGGCGTCGCCGCGCGCGCTGAAGAAGGCCAGGAGTCCGCACATGGTCGCCATCTTTCCACGCGCCGGAAGCCGTCGTCGCGGCACCGCAGGCACCTCCCGCTGTCGTGCGCGCGGTACCGTCGGGACCAGCGACGAGGCTCAGGGAGGGGCGGATCATGGCCGAGGAGCGGACCGGGCAGGGCAAGGCGGCGGACGGCACGGAGTCGCACGACCCGGATTTCCCGGAGGCGTTCCTGTCGTTCATGCGGCAGGGCTGGCGGGACACCGAACTGCCGGTCACCCCGCGCCCGGAGGTGCCCAACCACGCCAAGCGGCGGGCCGCGCTGGCCGAGGCCTTCCCGGGCGAGACGCTGGTCATCCCCACCGGCAACGAGAAGGTACGCGCCAACGACACCGACCACCGGTTCCGGCCGGGCAGCGACTTCGCGTACCTGACCGGCGATCTGGAGCCGGACAGCGTCCTCGTGCTGCGGCCGGGCGGCGAGTCCACGCTGTTCATGCGGCCCCGCTCGTCCCGGGCGACCGACGAGTTCTTCCGCAGCCGCCACGGCGAGCTGTGGGTGGGCCGCCGGCCGACGCTGCGGGAGAAGTCCACCGAGCTGGGCCTGCCGACGGCTGACCTGAGCGAGCTGGACGCGGCGCTGGCCGAGCTGGCGCCGGGGCGTACCCGGGTGCTCCGCGGTTTCGACGCCCGGGTGGACGCGGCCGTGCGTCCCTACGACGGCGCGCGCGCCGAGGGGCAGCCCGGCCGCGACCGGGAGCTGGCGATCGCGATCTCCGAGCTGAAGCTGGTCAAGGACGAGTGGGAGATCGCGCAGCTCCAGGAGGCGTGCGACGCCACGGTGCGCGGCTTCGAGGACGTGGCACGGGCACTGCCGGCCGACCGCGGGGTCTCCGAGCGGCTGCTGGAGGGCGTCTTCGCGCTGCGCGCCCGGCACGACGGCAACGACGTGGGCTACGGCTCGATCGTCGGGGCGGGCGAGCACGCCACGATCCTGCACTGGGTGCACAACCACGGCGCGACCCGTCCGGGTGAGCTGCTGCTGATGGACATGGGCGTGGAGAACCGCAACCTCTACACCGCCGACGTGACCCGGGTGCTTCCCATCGACGGCCGGTTCACGCCGTTGCAGCGTCAGGTCTACGACGCGGTGTACGCCTCGCAGCAGGCCGGCATCGAGATGTGCCGGCCCGGTGTGGCGTTCCGGGACGTGCACCTGGCCTCGATGCGGGTGCTGGCGGAGGCGCTGAAGGATCTCGGGCTGCTGCCGGTGAGTGTGGACGAGGCGATGGACCCGGCCTCCACGGTCTACCGGCGGTGGACGCTGCACGGCACCAGCCACATGCTCGGCATCGACGTGCACGACTGCGCCAACGCGCGCAAGGAGACCTACCGCGAGGGGCCGCTCGGCGAGGGGTACGTGCTCACCGTCGAGCCGGGGCTCTACTTCCAGCCGGAGGACGAGCTGGTCCCGGAGGAGCTGCGGGGCATCGGCGTGCGGATCGAGGACGACATCCTGGTCACCGCGGACGGTCCGGTGAACCTGTCGGCCGGGCTGCCGCGTGCCTCCGCCGAGGTGGAGACCTGGCTGGCCGAGCAGCGTGAGGCGGGCTCGCGCCTGCCCGGCTGATCCTCGCGGGCCGCGATCTCCGGCGGGCCCCACCACCGCGCCTTCTCCGGGCGGGTGGTGGGGCCCGCCCTCGTCTGGGCCGTTGCGGTCCCCCTGACGTGGTTGGTCACCGACCGCCGTTCGTGGGAGGAATGCGGGCTTTTTTCGGATACGTCTCCCTCGCGAGGAACCTTCTCATACGGTGCTGATCAGAGGCTACAACCGGTTTGTAGCTGGTCGCCCGACCTGGGGCGGTGCGACCCGTTTGGGAAGAACCGAAAGGGCTCTCATGTCGAACGACGTAACGACACCCGACGGCGGCGCTCCGATGGCGCCCCCGCCGCGGACGAGCAAACGGCGGGCGCTCTGGGTCGCCACCGGCGTGGCCGGGCTGACCGGCGTCGTCGGGCTGGCGGCGCTCGGCGGTCTCGCCGCCCGCGACGACAAGTCCGGCACCGAACCGGTGGCGGAGAACCACGCCGCCGCGCCGCAGAACGCCGGTGACGAATCCCGCGCCGAGGGCGGGAAGGGCGGCGAGAAGGGCGAGGACGGGTACGGCAAGGACGGCAAGGACCGTGGCGAGTGGGGCCCGGACAAGGGCGAGTGGGGCAAGGACGGCAAGGACGACCACGGCAAGACCCGCGAGGTCGCCTGCGACGACGACGCCCTGGTCGACGCCCTCGAACTGGCCAACCGCGACCACGGCGGCACCATCAAGCTCGCCGAAAACTGCACCTACGAACTCGGCGTCAAGGACCGCAAGTTCGGCTCCGCCCTGCCCGAGATCAAGCAGGACGTCACCATCAAGGGCAACGGCTCCACCATCAAGCGCGACGCCGAAGACACCTTCCGCATCTTCCGCGTCGTCGACGGCGGCGACCTCACCCTCAAGGACCTCACGGTCTCCGGCGGCAACGCCAACGAGTTCAAGTACCCCGGGCCGTCGGTGCCGAAGGCGGCCGGACCGGACGGCAAGGACGACGACAAGCGGTTCGAGGGTGACGGCGGCGCGCTCCTGGTCGAGCGCGGCGGCAGCGCGCACCTGCACAGCGTGAAGCTGGTCGACAACAACGCCGAGGGCGACGGCGGCGCCATCGCCAACTACGGCCGCACCTGGCTCAAGGAGAGCAAGGTCGTCGACAACCACGCCCAGGGCGACGGCGGCGGCGTGTACAACGAGGGCATCCTCAAGGTCGAGGAGACCCACGTCGACGACAACACCGCCGGCGGCAACGGCGGCGGCATCGCCAACGGCGGCGGTGCGCACCACGACGGGCCGGTCGACCTGGCCTCGGCCGCGAAGGCCGACAAGGGCGAGCACGGCAAGCACCGCGCGGGCACCGTCGAGATCACCGGGGCGTACGAGGGTAAGGACGCCTCGCTGAGCACGCTGAGCCACAACCGGGCGGGTCGCAACGGTGGTGGCCTGTTCAGCAGCGGCGGCTGGGTCACGGTCTCGTTCACCGCCATCGGCGGCAACGTCGCCTGCGAGAACGGTGGCGGCGTCTACGCCGAGAACACCGACCTGCTGCTGGAGAAGGTCCACGTGGCGGGCAACCACGCCGACGGCGACGGTGGCGGCGTGGTGACGACCGGCGGGCGGGACTGGGCCGGCAACGGCGCCGAGAAGGACGGCCTCGCGGGGAGCGCCACGATCGCCGACAGCGCCGTCGTGGACAACACGGCCGGCCGGTTCGGCGGCGGCATCTACAACGGCGAGTGGCTCATCAAGATCGAGGACGGCTTCCTCGCCCGCGACCACGACAAGGACGACAACGCCACCCTCACCATCCGCGACACCGACATCAAGGGCAACACCGCCCTCAACGGCGGCGGCATCTTCAACAACAAGGCGAAGATCACCCTCACCAAGACCCACGTCACCAAGAACACCGCCACCGACTCCAGCAAGCTCCACCGGGTCGCCGGCGGCGTCCTCAACAACGAAGGACGCGTCAAGCTCGACGACAAGTCCCTCATCAGCAACAACGACCCCACCAACTGCGCCAACACCGTCGAGGACTGCTTCAACTGACGGAACCACCACATAACCGGGGAGCCCTCCCCGCGCCACGGCGCGAGGAGGGCTCCCACCCCGGAGCAGCCCTACTGGCCGCGGTGTCCCCCGCCGGGGCATCCGGACCGCACTGCGCCCGCCCATCCCACCCGCACCCTTATGCGGGTTTTTTTCGTGTATGACCACGAGGCGAAGAAGGTTCTCATACGGTCATCTTCAGCAGCTACAACCGATTTGTAGCGAAGGCCGCCTCGCCAGGGCGAAGCGACCTTGTCAGGTACAAGGAGAGGGCAGAGAGCTCCGATGTCCAACTACCTTCGCAATAACGATGACGCCACCAGCAAGACCATCTCCCCGCTCCGGCGTCGCCGGATGTGGCTCGCCACCGGCGTTGTGGGCCTGACCGGAGCGGTCAGCCTCGCCGGCGTGGCCTACGCGACCACCGGTGCCACCGGCCCGCACCGGCTCGCCGACGTCAAGTGGTCGACCACGCAGCAGCTCAGCGACGGCGACCACGGCGACAAGGGCGAGTACGGCCGGGACGGTTACGACAAGGACGGGCACGAGAAGGACGGGTACGGCAAGGACGGCAAGGACCGTGGCCAGGAAGGCCGCGACCGTGGCGAGTGGGGCGCGGACAAGGGCGAGTGGGGCAAGGACGGCAAGGACGACCACGGCAAGACCCGCGAGGTCGCCTGCGACGACGACGCCCTGGTCGACGCCCTCGAACTGGCCAACCGCGACCACGGCGGCACCATCAAGCTCGCCGAGAACTGCACCTACGAACTCGGCGTCAAGGACCGCAAGTTCGGCTCCGCCCTGCCCGAGATCAAGCAGGACGTCACCATCAAGGGCAACGGCTCCACCATCAAGCGCGACGCCGAAGACACCTTCCGCATCTTCCGCGTCGTCGACGGCGGCGACCTCACCCTCAAGGACCTCACGGTCAAGGGCGGCAACGCCAACGAGTTCAAGTACCCGGGTGGCGGGGCTCCCGGCGGCGGCCAGCCGCCGGCCGCCGCTCCGGCTGCCGCCCCGGCGGTGGCGGCCCCGGCCGCGGCCCCGGCTGTCGCGGCTCCGGCCGCGGCGACCACTGCCGTCACTGCCGCGCCCGTCGCCGACGGCGGCATGAACGGGGGCAAGGACGACGACAAGCGCGTCGAGGGTGACGGCGGCGCGCTGCTCGTCGAGCGCGGCGGAAGCGCCTACCTGGACAACGTCAAGCTGGTCGACAACAACGCCGAGGGCGACGGTGGCGCCATCGCCAACTACGGCCGCACCTGGCTCAAGGAGAGCAAGGTCGTCGACAACCACGCCCAGGGCGACGGCGGCGGCGTCTACAACGAGGGCGTCCTCAAGGTCGAGGAGACCCACGTCGACGACAACACCGCCGGCGGCAACGGCGGCGGTGTGGCCAACGGCAGCGGCCTGTCCGGTGGGCACGGCCCGGCGGCCTCCGCCGCGCCGAAGGGCTACGACAAGAAGGAGAAGCACCACGAGGCCGGCACTGTCGAGATCTACGGTTCCGACCACGGCAAGGACGGCGTGAAGTCGAGCCTGTCGGACAACCGCGCCGGCAAGAACGGTGGCGGCCTGTTCAGCAGCGGCGGCACCGTCACGGTGTCCTTCACCGCGATCACGGGCAACACCGCCTGCGAGAACGGTGGCGGCGTCTACGCCGAGAACACCGACCTCGACCTGGACAAGGTGCACGTCGCCAAGAACCACGCCGACGGCGACGGCGGCGGTGTCGTGGTCACCGGCGGCAAGCACTGGGGCTACCCGAACGACAAGGAGCACGCCAGCGCCACGATCGCCGACAGCAAGATCGTCGACAACACCGCCAACCGGTTCGGCGGCGGCATCTACAACGGCGAGTGGCTCATCAAGATCGAGGACGGCTTCCTCGCCCGCGACCACGACAAGGACGACAACGCCACCCTCACCATCCGCGACACCGACATCAAGGGCAACACCGCCCTCAACGGCGGCGGCATCTTCAACAACAAGGCGAAGATCACCCTCACCAAGACCCACGTCACCAAGAACACCGCCACCGACTCCAGCAAGCTCCACCGGGTCGCCGGCGGCGTCCTCAACAACGAAGGACGCGTCAAGCTCGACGACAAGTCCCTCATCAGCAACAACGACCCCACCAACTGCGCCAACACCGTCGAGGACTGCTTCAACTGACCTGACGGGCCACCGGTACGCGACCGGCCCCCTGCCACGTGACGTGGCAGGGGGCCGGTCGGCCTTGCCGGTCAGCTCTGGACGAACACCGCCACGCTGCGCGCGGGCACGGTGAACGTGCCGGCGGCCCGGTCGAACGACGCGGTACGCAGCGCCGGGTCGGCCGAGTTCCGCAGCACCGGATGCAGCGCCACGTTCGCCCCGCGCAGCCCGGTGACGGTCTGCTCCGCCATCTCCGGCGTGGCGTTGAAGACGACTGTCACCGACTTCCACTTCCCGTCCAGCCCTCGCGCGTCGAGGGTCATGGTGAGCACGCCCGGGGTCTCCTTCGTCCCGGACAGCGGGAACGCCACCCGCTTCTGCACCTGCTCGGCGGTGTCGAGCCCGAACACCGGCGAGGACCGGCGGACGCGCAGCAGCTCCGCGTACCGGGCGTCGGCCAGCTCGATCGCCGCGCAGTCCGGCACCAGCGACGGATCGGCCAGCAGCGGCTTCGCGTACGACCACTTGTCCTTGTTGTCCGCCTCCGGCGGCAGGCCGGCGCCGAACCCGTTGCCCTGGGCGCAGTCCCACCGGATCTGGTTGAACCAGTCACCGGAGTTGTACGAGTTGCGGTCCAGCGACTTCGAACGCAGCCGCTCGGAGCCGGTGGTCACGAACCCGGCGCCCTGCCCGAGCGCGGTGGTCGCCAGCGCGAGCACCTGCATCCGGGCCCGGTCCTGTGCCGAGGTCCCCTGCGGCAGCTTGTACGCCAGCGCGTCGTACAGGATCTCGTTGTCGTGCGCGTCGACGTAGGTGACCGCCTCGCCCGGCGCGGCCGTGTATCCGGCCGGGGCGCCGTTGTAGTCGACCTGGGCGCCGGTGACCCGCTTGCCGGTGGAGTCGGTGAACCGGTAGCCGCGCAGGTTCCCGGTCAGCCCCACCTTGATCAGGTCGTGCTGGTGCAGCAGCCGGGCCCGCTGCTCGGCCGCCGAGCCGTTCACCTCGTCACCGTTGGGGTCGGTGTAGAGGCCGGAGGCGAAGCCCTGCACCCGCGGGTTGGCGTCGAACGGGCCGCCGCCGCGCACCGCGTCGCGGAGCCGGTCGTTGAACGTGCCGACGCCGGTGCCGGCCATGTTGGCCTGGGTGGCCTGCGTGAACCGGGCGTCGTCGGCGACCTCGCCGAAGTTCCAGCCCTCGCCGTACAGCAGGATCTTGCGACCGTCCACGCCGTCGCGGGCGAGCGTGAGCTTGTCCAGCGCGGCCCGTACGGCCAGGATGTTCGCCTTCGGGTGGTGGCCCATCAGGTCGAACCGGAAACCGTCGACCTTGTACGCCTTGGCCCAGGTGACCAGCGAGTCCACCACGAGCTTGCCCATCATGGCGTGCTCCGGGGCGGTGTTGGCGCAGCAGGTGGAGTTCGCGACGGTTCCGTCCTCCAGCAGCCGGTGGTAGTAG
This sequence comes from Micromonospora sp. CPM1, assembly GCF_023896895.1. NCBI lineage: Bacteria > Bacillati > Actinomycetota > Actinomycetes > Micromonosporales > Micromonosporaceae > Micromonospora > Micromonospora sp. CPM1. Next base: position 8,172 of record NZ_JAMHIU010000036.1, on the reverse strand, counting down.
CCGGGCACCACCTGGTCGAGTACCGACTTCGGGTCGGCGCCGGCGGCCGAGGTGTGGTTGTAGACCACGTCCATGACCACCCGCAGGCCGGCCTGGTTCACCCCGGCGACCATCCGGCGGAACTCGGTGGTGCGCTTCGCGCCGTTCGGGTCTACGGCGTACCCGCCCTCGGGCACCGTGTAGTGCAGCGGGTCGTACCCCCAGTTGTAGCCGTCGGTGCCGGCGACCGCCGCGACGCATTTCTGCTGCTCGTCGGAGTCCGGCGGCAGCGCGGCCAGGTCGCAGTCCGGCCGGGCCTGGTCGGCCCGCTTCTCCGGGATGGTGGCGAAGTCGAAGGCCGGCAGCAGGTGCAGGTGGTTGACCCCGGCGTCGCCGAGCGCCCGCAGGTGCTTCATGCCTGCCGTGTTCGGATCGGTGAACGCCAGGTAGGTGCCCCGGCGCTCGGCCGGGACCGTGGTGTCGGCGATGGAGAAGTCCCGCACCGACAGCTCGGAGATCTGGACCTTCGACGCCGGCGGGGCGGCCGGCTTGCGCAGGTTCGCCCAGCCGGCCGGTGCGAGCGCCGGGTCGGTCAGGTCGACGATCTGGCTGTGCGTGGAGTTCGGGGCGAGCGCCACCGAGTAGGGGTCGGTCACCGACGCGGTGGCCATCTTCTGCGTGGCCGGCTGCCACGCCTGCACCCGGTAGCGGTAGTAGCGGCCGTTCCACGCCTTCGTGCCGCGTACCGACCAGACGCCGGTGCGGTCGTCGCGGCGCATCGCCACGCTGGTCGGCTGGGACGTGGGCGAGTCGTACAGCTCCAGCGAGACGGTCCGCGCGGTCGGCGCCCACACCGCCAGGGTGGGCACCCGGCCGGCGAACGTCGGGCCGAGCTTCGCGCCGGTCGCCGCCGCGTAGACGTCGTCGAGCACGCCGGGGATCTGCACGCCGGTGGCGGCGAGCAGCGCACCGTCGGCGTCCCGCTCGGTCACCACGATCTGGCCGCGCAGCGCCGCCGGCACCCGGGCCAGGTCGGCGCGGTCGAGCGTGAAGGCGTGCGAGGCCCAGAGATGGGGGTACGCCTGCCGTTGCGCCTCGGTCAGCCCGTTGCGCTGCGCCCGCAGCCCGATGGTGGTGTACGTGCCGGTCAGCTCGCCGTCGGCGAGGCCGATCCCGCCGGCCGGGGCGACGGCGAGCGCGTACCGCCTGCCGTCGGTCGGCCCGGTCGCCCAGGCGACTGTGGACCTGTCGATCCACTGCGCCTTCTGCTTGGTCAGGTCGAGGTCCTTGGCGGCGCCGGACGTGGTGGTGGGCAGCAGCCGCCCCTTGACGCCGGCGAGCAGCCACACCTCGCGTCCGGCGGAGGCGAAGTCGAGCCGCTGGTCCTCGGGCTGGTCCTTCTCGTCACCGGAATGAATGATGTAGCTCAGGCCGGTCGCCCCGGCGGCGAGGGGCACCCGGAACACCGCCCCGTACGCGTCGATCTTCTCCGGCTCGAGCGGGGCGGCCCAGTCGGTCGGGGTGGCAGCGCCGTCCCACAGGTGCAGGCCCCAGCCGTCGTAGTTCCCGTCGGCCTTGCGCCAGTGGATCAGCGCCGTGTTCTGGTCCACCGGCGGGTCGGGTTCGCCGGTGGCGGCCTGCCGCGTCGGATAGACCGCCGGGTCGCCCTGCTTGACCCAGACCTCGCCGGTCGCAGTCACGTCGATGGTGCGGTCGTTCGCGACGTCCTTGTTGCCGTCGCCGTCGATCACGAGGAATCCGACGGTCTTCGCGCCGGGCTTGAGCTTGACCCAGGCGAACCGGCCGTACGAGTCCTCACCGGCGAACGGCTGCCCGGCGGGCCACTGCGTCACGTACGCCGGGTCGATGTCGCCCCAGGCGTACAGCCGCCAGTCGTCGTACCCGCCGGCCGGGCGCTGGTAGTGCACGATCGCCCAGTCGCGTGACGCGCCCTGTGCGGGGGTGCCGACGGTGCCGGTGGCGCGGGCGGTGGCGGTGCGGCCCTTTCCGTCGCGGACCACCGCCTTGTACTCCACGCGGGTGCCGCCGGGCAGGCCGGTCAGGTCGTGGTGCACGGTGTACGGCGCGCGCTGCGCGCTGCCCAGCAGCGTCCACTTGCCGCCCGCGACCCGGGCGGCGAACGTGACGGTGGCGAGCGGATCGCCGGTGACCTGGGCGGTGACGGCGGTCTTGCCGGGGACCGGGGTGTCGTCCGGCTCGGTGATCGTGATCGTCGGTGCCCCGGCCTGCGGGATCGCCCGGTCGGCCTTCAGCACCAGCGCCGACATCGCCGGCACTGTGACGCTCAGCTTGCCGTCCGCGCCGGCAGTCGCGCCCGCGGCGCCGCCGTACACGCCGGTGAAGTGGGCGCCGGCCGACCAGGTGTCCACCGTGACAGTCTGCGGCGTCGCGGCGTTGTTCACCGCCGCCACGTACTCGATCCGGTCGGCGGGCAGGACGCGGGAGAACGCGAACACGCCCGGCCCGTCGGCCGCGTGCCGGGTCACCTGCACGCCGTCGCGCAGCGCCGGGTGCGCCGACCGCAGCTCGCCCAGCTCGGCGATGGTCCGGTAGAGCGGGTGGCGGGTGTCGTACTGGTCGGCGGCGTGGGTACGGGTGGTGCCGATCAGGTCGTCGTCGAGGTAGTCGGCGGTCCGCGAGGCGAACATGTCCTGCCGGGCGTCCTTGTCGCCGCCCGGGCCGGTGAAGCCCTGCTCGTCGCCGGAGTAGACGACCGGCTGGCCGCGGGTGAGGAACATGAGCTGGTGCGCGAGCCGGCTGCGGTTCAGCTGGGTGGCGTCGTCACCGCCGGCGGCGGCGACGAACGAGCCGATCCGGCCCATGTCGTGGTTGCCCAGGAACGTGGTGAGCCGGTTGGCGTTCGTGTCCCGCGCGGAGTACAGGTCGTCCTTGGCGTAGACGTCGGCGAGCGCCTTGGCCGAGCCGTCGGCGGCGGCGTACCCGCGTGCCGCCTCCTGGAACGAGAAGTCGAGCGTGGCGGGCAGTCCGCCCTGTCGCACGTAGGTGGACTGGATCTCCTGCTCGGCACTGTAGACCTCGCCGAACATGAAGAAGTCCTTCTTGCCGGCCTTGGTCGCGGCGGCGTCGATGCCGCGGGCGAACTGCGGCCAGAAGTCGAGGTTGGTGTGCTTGACCGTGTCGAGGCGGAACCCGTCCACGCCGGCCTTGCCGATCCACTGGGCGTAGATGTCGGTCATGCCGCGGACCACCTCGGGACGCTCGGTCCACAGGTCGTCGAGGCCGAAGAAGTCGCCGTACTCGCTGTTCTCCCCGGCGAACGTGGAGTCACCGCGGTTGTGGTACATGGTCGGGTCGTTCAGCCACGCCGGTACCTTGACCTTCGCGTCGGCCGGGGTGGCGAACACCGGGGTGTACGGGAACGACTTCTCGTTCACCGCCGGGAACCTCCGGGTGCCGTCGGCGTAGTTGCGGTCCTCGAAGGGGCGTCCCTGCGCGTCGCGGTAGGGGGCGGTCTTCTTGTCCACGTAGCCGTACTTGTCCTCGGCGTACCGGATGACGTCGGCGGTGTGGTTGACGATGATGTCGAGGTAGACCTTGATGCCCCGCCGGTGGGCCAGGTCGACCAGCTTCTTCAGCTCGGCGTTGGTGCCGAAGTGCGGGTCGACCTGTGTGAAGTCGGTGATCCAGTAGCCGTGGTAGCCGGCCGAGACGTCCGCGCCGGTGCCCTGCACCGGCCGGTTCTTGAAGATCGGCGCGAGCCAGATGGCTGTGGTGCCGAGGCCCTGGATGTAGTCCATCCGGTCGATCAGGCCCTTGAGGTCGCCGCCGTGGTAGAAGCCCTTGTCGGCCGGGTCGAGGCCGGTGGTGAGCCGGCCGCCGGTGAGGCCGCCGGTGTCGTTGCGCTTGTCGCCGTTGGCGAACCGGTCCGGCAGGACGAAGTAGAACTGCTCGGCCTTCTTGGTGCCGGCGGCGGCCTTGAGCAGCGCGTCGGGGGACGGCTCGCGGTTCCACTGCGGAGTGTTGCCGGCGGCCAGGACGTCGGGGGTGGCGGCGGCCGGGCCGGTGGCGTCGGCGCCGAGCTGGTGGAGGGCCACCGGCACGCCGACGAGAGTGAGTACGAGGGAGGTGACCAGGGCGAGCAGCGCCTTGGGGGATATCGGCGGCGGTTTCATCGACGGCCTTTCTCTGGTCGCTGATTCGCCCGCACGCTAGCCCTTGCCGAAACATTCTGCAATACCTTGCAAACACTGCCGCAACAAAGCAGTCGCCTTGCAAGAGGAGGCATCCGACGCCGGCCCCTACCGGGCCGCGCGACCTACCGTTCGGCGCAGGGCGTGCCGTCGACGGTGCAGCTCACCGGCCGGGCGCCGGCCCGCTCGATGTGGAACCGCACCGGCAGCGACTGCCCGGGGGCCAGGTCGAACCCGCTGCGGTAGGTCAACACGCCGTCGTCGAAGCGGAACACACCCTGCTCGGCGCCCTCGACCCAGGCGGTGACCAGCCGGCCACCCGGGAACACCGCGCGCACCGTCCAGCCCTGCGCCGTGCGCGCGGTGTTGACCAGCAGCACCTCACCGATGAACCCGCCGTCGAAGGCGCTCGGCACGCTGTACCGGCCGGTCACCGCCGACGGCGGCGTCGGAGGAGGCGTCGGAGGCAGCACCGGCCGGGCCACACCCCGAGGGCTGGGAGTCGGCGCGGCCGGAGTCGGCCGGGCGGGCAGCAAGGTGGACCGGGGCGACAGGCCCGGCACCACCGCGGCGGTGGCGGAGACCGGCGACGGGCCGGTGGGGGTGACCGCCGTGGGCGTCGGCGCGACGTGCGGCAGCGACATCACCGGATCCGCCGGACCGGCCGCCGGGAACGTCCGCCGGCCCCGCACCGAACCGAGCGCCACCACCAGCAGGACCACCATCACGACCACGCCCGCGGCGACGAGGATCCAGGGGGACGAGGTCATGGCGGCCCCGGGCTGCGGGCCGGGACGACGCGTGCGGGACATGGTCCTCCTGTCGGGTCCGGGCCAGAGTAGCCAGCCGGGCCGGGTCGCGGCGAGCATCGCGCCCGAGCCCTGCCGTCCGGTGCCTCGCACCTGATACCTTGCACGCCGATCAATGACCACAATGGCTCGTCGAGCCGGTAGGACGGTTGGCCAGTGACTGAGTGGCAGGGCGACATCCGGCGGGCGTCCACGGCGGACGCCGCCGTCGTGACCGCGATCCTCGCCGAGGCGTTCATGCGGGATCCGGTGAGCGGCTGGGTCTTCCCGGCCGACGACCACCGGGCCCGGGTCCATCCCGCCTTCTTCGGACCGTTCGTCGCGCTGGCGCTGCGCACCGGTGAGGTGTACGTCGCCGGCGACGGCCTGGGCGCCACGCTCTGGCTGCCCACCGGCGAGGGTCACGACGCCGAGGAGGGCGACGAGTTCGACGAGATGGAGGCCGCCATCGGCGCGGAGGCCATGAAGCGGTTCGGTGTGCTGGACGAGATGATGAGCGCCCGGCACCCGGGCGAGCCGCACTGGTACCTGCCCTTCATCGCGGTGCACCCGGACCATCACGGCAAGGGCGTCGGCTCGGCGCTGCTGCGTAACAAGCTGGCCGAGCTGGATCAGGCCGGCACCGCGGCGTACCTGGAGGCCAGTTCGCCGCGCAACGCCGCGCTCTACGAGCGGCTCGGATTCCGGCGCCGTCCGGTCACGCTGGACCTGCCGGAGGGCCCCAGCCTCTACCCGATGTGGCGAGACCCGGCCTGACCGGTGCCGTCCCGCCCCGGCTCGGCCCGGGGCGGGACGTCATCGCCGTACCGTCGTGGTGGTGACGTCGAGCGCGCCCACGACGGCGGCGAGCAACCCTTCGAGCTGAGCCGGCAGGAACCGGCGGCAGTCACGCATCCGCGCTGCCACCTGCGGATCGAAGATGTGCGCGGCCAGCCCGACCGCCTCGGCGAGGGTCGCCAGCAGCAGCGTCCCCGGGTCCAGCTCGGCCGGGGACGAGTGCATCAGCATCGCGGTCAGCCGCACCCGCGGTGAGGCCGCCTGGTTCGGGTCGATGGCCGGCCAGCGCACCGTCCGGCCGATCAGCTTGCCCTGCTCACGGCGGAGCACGCCGGCGGTGACCAGCCGGGTGCCCACCCGCTCGTTGATGTTGAGCTGGGTCCGCAGGTAGCGGATCCACAGCCGGGCCGGATGCGCCCCCTCGCGGCGCAGGATCTCGGTGATCAGCAGGTCGGTGAGCGGCTCCTGCCACAGCCGCGGATCGACAGCGGCGATCCCCCCTCCGTCGAGGGCGATCCGGCCCTCGAACATCAGCTCGGCGAGCGCGGCGCCGGCCAGCCCGCACTCCAGCCGGTCGACAGCGACGTGCGGCTTGCCGGTGAACTCGTCGTGTCCGATAAGGAACAGCGCATCCGCAAGCCGGTAAGTGGCCTGCGCCCCGGGGTAGGTCATGGTCCATCCTCGAACGGTGGCCGTGATCGTCGACACGGGACGGTACGGCATGACCACGCACAGCTCAATTCCGGCCGATCACGCGCACCCCAATCGATATCGAAGTGGGGTTGTCACGATACGTGATCACCAATACCCTGCTTCAGGTTGTTCCGAAGTAGACACCTCAATCCCCTCACCCCCCTCCCCTGGAGAAGCCTTGTCCTCCGATCCGTTCTTCTCCGACGGTGGGCTGCGCCGCGGTCGTCTCGGCACCGCTCACCTCGTCTTCTTCACCGTCGCCGCATCCGCCCCGCTGACCGTTCTCGGCGGTGGTGTCACCACCATGTACGCGGTCAGCGGCAACATCGGCGCCGCGCTCGGATACGTGCTCCTCGCCGCCGTGCTCGCCGTCTTCGCCACCGGCTACGCCGCGATGAGCCGGTACGTCGCCAACGCGGGCGCGTTCTACGCGTACATCGCCAACGGCCTCGGCCGGGCCGGCGGGGTGGCCGGCTCGGCTGTCGCGCTCGCGGCGTACAACGCGATCCAGATCGGTCTGTACGGCCTGCTCGGCGCGATCCTGGGTGACTTCATGTCCGCCAAGACCGGCATCGAGCTCGACTGGTGGGTCTGGGCGCTGCTGGCCTGGGTCTTCATCGGCGCGCTCGGCGTGCTGCGCATCGACCTCAACGCCACGGTGCTCGCGGTGCTGCTCATCCTCGAGTGCGTGGCCGTGCTGATCTTCGACCTGGTCGCCTTCGCCAACCCCGACGGCGGCACCGTCACCACCGCCGGCATCAGCCCCGGCCACCTGTTCGGCGCCGGCTTCGGCGCGGTGCTCGCGTTCACCATCGCCTCCTTCACCGGCTTCGAGAGCGGCGCCATCTACAGCGAGGAGGTCAAGGACCCGCGTCGCACCGTCGCCCGGGCCACCTACATCGCGGTGGCGTTCACCGGCCTGTTCTACGCCTTCTCGGCCTGGGCGCTGACCGTGCTCACCGGTCCGGAGAACGCCCCGGCGGAAAGTGCCAAGTCGGGCCCGGCCATCATCTTCGACGCGCTCGGCCAGTACACCGGCACGGTCGTCGCCGACATCGCCAACGTCCTGTTCATCACCAGCGTGCTGGCCGCCCTGCTGTCGTTCCACAACGGCGTGGCGCGCTACCTGTTCGCGCTGGGCCGCGAGCGGGTGCTGCCGGGCTTCCTCGGCGCGACCTCCAGCCGCAGCGGCGCACCGGTCGCGGGCTCGCTGGTGCAGAGCATCCTCGCCGTCGTGGTGTTCCTGGCGTTCGCGATGACCGGCCGTGACCCGGTCATCGACCTGTTCACCTGGCTGTCCGGCGCGGCCGCGGTCGGCGTCGTCCTGCTGATGACGCTCACCTCCGCCTCCGTGGTCGGCTTCTTCCGGGGCCGCCAGGGCCCGGAGAGCGCGTGGCAGCGGGCAATCGCCCCGGCGCTCGGCACGGTCCTGCTCACCGCCGTGCTGCTGGTGCTGCTGTTCAACTTCGACGCGCTGCTCGCCCCCGACACGGCGAGCTACCTGAAGTGGCTGCTGCCGGCGATCCCGGTGGCGGCGGGCGTGGTCGGCCTGATCTGGGGCGCGATCCTGCGCACCAGCCGGCCGGAGACGTACCGCCGGATCGGCCAGGTCACCGAGGAGGGCCTGCACGAGCCCGGCCTGCACCCGGCCCCCGAGGCCGACCGCTGGGCCGGCGCCCACCACCGCTGACGCCCGTCGGGGCGGCCGCCCGGCGGGTGGGCGCCCCCCCCACCCCCCCCAA
>NZ_JAMHIU010000035.1:0-35897 GCF_023896895.1 Micromonospora sp. CPM1 | reverse complement strand
GCAAGCTGGGTGGTCAGGCCCAGGTCAAGGGCGTCTCGGGTACGTGGCGTGACCTGACCGACAACGTGAACTCGATGGCGTCGAACCTGACCAGCCAGGTGCGGAACATCGCGTCGGTCACCACCGCCGTGGCGAACGGCGACCTGGGCCAGAAGATCACAGTCGACGCGCAGGGCGAGATCCTGGAGCTGAAGAACACAGTCAACACGATGGTGGACCAGCTCTCCTCGTTCGCCGACGAGGTCACGCGCGTGGCCCGTGAGGTGGGTACCGAGGGCAAGCTGGGTGGTCAGGCCCAGGTCAAGGGCGTCTCCGGCACGTGGCGCGACCTCACCGAGAACGTCAACCAGCTCGCCTCGACCCTGACCACGCAGTTGCGCGCCATCGCGCAGGTCTCCACGTCGGTGACCCGCGGCGACCTCACCCAGCGGATCAACGTGAAGGCGCAGGGCGAGGTCGCCGAGCTGAAGGACAACATCAACCAGATGATCGTCACCCTCCGGGAGACGACCAAGAAGAACGCCGAGCAGGGCTGGCTCGACTCGAACCTGGCCCGGATCGGCGGTCTGCTCCAGGGCCAGCGCGACCTGGGCGAGGTCTGCCGCATGATCATGCAGGAGGTGACCCCGCTGGTGGACGCGCAGCTCGGCGCGTTCTTCCTGGCGGACAGCTCCGAGGGCAGCATGCGGTTGCGGCTCACCGCCTCCTACGGGTACGTGGCACGCGGCCACGACGTCACGTTCGGCCCGGGTGAGGGGCTGGTGGGCCAGGCCGCCCTGTCGCGCCGGACGATCCGGGTCAAGGCGCAGCCGGACGGGCGCCTCGTCGTACGGTCCGGGCTGGCCGACACGCCCCCGGCCGACCTGGTGGTGCTGCCGGTCCAGTTCGAGGGCGAGCTGCTCGGCGTGATCGAGTTCGCCGGCGTGGCCACGTTCTCGGAGCTGCATCTGGCGTTCCTGGAGCGGCTGGTGCTCACCATCGGCGTCGCGGTCAACACCATCCAGGCCAACCGGCGTACGGAGGAGCTGCTGGCGCAGTCGCAGCGGCTGGCGCACGAGATGCAGGACCAGTCGGCCGAGTTGCAGCGCACCAACGCCGAGCTGGAGGACAAGGCGAAGCTCCTGTCCGAGCAGAAGGCCAACATCGAGACGCAGAACCGGGAGATCGAGCTGGCCCGCCTCGGCCTGGAGGAGAAGGCGCAGCAGCTCACCCGCGCGTCGGCGTACAAGTCGGAGTTCCTGGCGAACATGAGCCACGAGCTGCGTACGCCGCTGAACTCGCTGCTCCTGCTGGCGCGGCTGCTCGCCGAGAACCCGGAGCGCAACCTCAGCGCGAAGCAGATCGAGTTCGCCCGGACCATCCACGGCGCCGGGTCGGACCTGCTGTCGCTGATCGACGACATCCTCGACCTGTCCAAGATCGAGGCGGGCCGGATGGACGTGGAGCCCACCGAGATCCAGTTCGCCGAGATCCGCGGTTACGTGGAGCAGGCGTTCGCGCCGCAGGCCGAGGAGAAGGGCCTGGACTTCCAGGTACGGGTGAGCCAAGACCTGCCGCCCGCGCTGGTCACCGACGCCCAGCGGTTGCAGCAGATCCTGCGCAACCTGCTGTCCAACGCGGTGAAGTTCACCGACAACGGCGCCGTGACGCTGCGCATCGGCCCGGCGGCGGAGAACGCCGTCTTCGACGTGCCGGCGCTGACGAACGCGCAACGGGTGATCGCGTTCACCGTGATCGACACCGGCATCGGGATCTCCGACGACAAGCTGTCGCTGATCTTCGAGGCGTTCCAGCAGGCGGACGGCACCACCAGCCGGCGCTACGGCGGCACCGGCCTCGGGCTGTCCATCAGCCGTGACCTGGCCCGCCTGCTCGGTGGCACGATCACCGTCTCGTCCGCGCCCGGTCAGGGTTCGACGTTCACTCTCTTCGTACCCGATGTGCTGGCGCCGGACGCGGTGGTGGCGCCGGCGCCACCGTCGCCGAGCCGCGCGGGCCTGCCGTCTTCGCTGCTCATGCCGATGGAGCTGCCGCAGCCGCAGGAGACGCCCGCGACCCGGCGCCTGGACGGCGTGACCGTGCTGATCATCGACGACGACGTGCGGAACGTGTTCGCGCTGACGTCCGCGTTGGAACTGCACGGGATGACCGTGTTGTACTCGGACAACGGGGCGGACGGCGTCCGCCAGCTCGCCGAGCACCCGGAGGTGGACATCGTCCTGATGGACGCCATGATGCCGGACCAGGACGGGTACGAGACGACCGCGCAGATCCGCCGCAACCACCGGTTCGCGGACCTGCCGGTCGTGTTCCTGACCGCGAAGGCGATGCCCGGTGACCGGGAGTCGGCGCTCGGCGCCGGCGGCAGCGACTACATCACCAAGCCGGTGGACCTGGACGAGCTGATCGAACTGATGGCGTCCTGGATCGGCCGGAGCCGAGGCGAGGAGAACGCGTGACGCAGACGGCCAAGGCCCTGCTGGTGGACGACCGGCGGGAGAACCTGATGGCGCTGGAGGCGATCCTCCAGGGTCTCCCGGTGCAGTCGGTCGCGGTGGAGAGCGGCGAGGCGGCGCTCAAACAGCTCCTGGTGGACGACTTCGCGGTGATCCTGCTGGACGCCCAGATGCCGGACATGGACGGCTTCGAGACGGCCACCCACATCAAGCGGCGTGAGCGCACCCGGCACGTACCGATCATCTTCCTGACCGCCGCGGACAAGGACGCGCAGCTCGCGCTGCGCGGCTACGCGGCCGGCGCGGTCGACTACCTGACCAAGCCGTTCGACCCGTGGGTGCTGCGGGCGAAGGTGACCGTCTTCGTCGACCTGTGGGTGAAGACGCGGCAGCTCGCCGCCCAGTCGGACCTGGTGCGGGAGCGGGATCTCCAGTGGCGGCACCTGACCGACGCGGTGGACGAGGCGACAGCGCTGCTGCGCGCCGACGACGACCCGTCGGCCCGGGACCGCGCGGTGGAGCTGCTGGAGCAGGCGCGCTGGGGCAACACCCGCTGACGGTTCAGCCGCCGGCCGGGCCGCCGTGCCCGGTCGCGGCCCGCCGGGCCCGCCAGCGGTCGCCGAGCGACTCCAGTTCCTCCTGTACGAAGAGGAAGAAGTCGCGCATCTCGGCGACCCGTTCACCGGCCGGGGTGCTCCGCCCGTGCAGCGCGTCGACCCCGCCGGCGGCGATGTCGATGAAGTTCTTGTAGAGCGTGGTCTTGGTGATGGTCGCCTCGTACCACGGGTTTTCGGGCATCCGGTAGCGGTCGCGCCGGGAGCCCTTGACCGGCTCGCGGACCAGCATGGCGAACTGGGTCAGGTAGCGCACCGCGCCGCTGACGGCCGCCGCGCTGACGCCGAGCCGTTCGGCGATCTCGCCCGCGGTGAGCGGGTCGTCGGCGCTCATCACGGTGAACAGGACCCGGGCGGCCATCCGGGGGAAGCCCACGTCGGCGAAGGCCATCGCCATCCGCTCGACGAAGAGGTGGACCTCTTCCTCGTCGTGGTGCGGCGGCACGTTCATGGTCGGCTCCTCGACACTCACCCCGTGATCGTACAGTCTTCACAAGTTTGTGAAACGAGCGTAGCTTCTGAAGCATGGAAACGGCAATCGATGTGTCCGGCCTGGTGAAGACCTTCGGCCGCACCCGGGCCCTCGACGGGCTCGACCTGACCGTCCGCACCGGAGAGGTGCACGGCTTCCTGGGCCCGAACGGCTCCGGCAAGTCGACCACCATCCGGGTGCTGCTCGGCCTGCTGCGGGCGGACGCGGGGGCCGTCCGGCTGCTGGGCGGCGACCCCTGGCGGGACGCGGTGGCACTGCACCGCCGCCTCGCGTACGTGCCCGGCGACGTCACGCTCTGGCCCGGCCTCAGCGGCGGCGAGGTGATCGACCTGCTCGGCCGGCTGCGCGGCGGGCTCGACCCGAGACGCCGTGCCGAGCTGCTGGAGTCGTTCGAGCTGGACCCGCGCAAGAAGGGCCGCACCTACTCCAAGGGCAACCGGCAGAAGGTCGGCCTGGTCGCCGCGCTCGCCTCCGACGTCGAGCTGCTCATCCTCGACGAGCCCACCTCCGGGCTCGACCCGCTGATGGAGGAGGTCTTCCAGCACTGGGTCCGCCGGGCCCGGCAGGACGGGCGCACGGTGCTGCTCTCCAGCCACATCCTGGCCGAGGTGGAGGCGCTCTGCGACCGGGTGACGATCATCCGGGCCGGCCGGACCGTGGAGTCCGGCACGCTCGGCGACCTGCGCCACCTGCACCGCACCGCGATCGACGCCGAGGTCGCCGCGCCGCTGGACGGCCTGGCCGACCTGCCCGGCGTGCACGACCTGCGGGTGGACGGGCAGCGGGTCCGCTTCGACGTGGACACCGCGTCGCTCGACGCCGCGCTGCGCCGGCTCACCGAGTTGGGGGTACGCAGCCTGGTCAGCACGCCGCCCACGCTGGAGGAACTGTTCCTGCGGCACTACGAGACGGCGCCCTCCTCCGGCGTGGCGCCCTCCTCCGACGTGGCGCCCTCCGAGACGGCGGACCGGTCATGAGTGCGCTCACCGGCACCCGTCACCTGGTCCGGCTGATCCTGCGCCGGGACCGCCTCCTGCTGCCGCTGTGGGTGCTGATCCTCGCGGTGCTGCCGATGACGTACGCGGCCAGCTACTTCGAACTGTTCCCGACCGCCGCCGAGCGGGCCGCGTACCTGGAGGGCACCGCCCGCAACCCGTCGATCGTCGCGCTGCTCGGCCCGGCGTACGGCGACAGCGTCGGCGGGCTGACCGCCCAGCGCAGCGGCTTCCTGCTGCTCATCGTCGCGCTGGCGAGCCTGCTCACGGTCATCCGGCACACCCGCACCGAGGAGGAGGCCGGGCGGCGGGAACTGCTCGGCGGGAGCGTGCTCGGGCGGCACGCCGGGCTGACCGCCGCGCTGCTCGTCACGTACGCGGCCGGGCTGGTGCTCGGGTTGCTCACCGCCGCCGGCTTGGTCTCGACCGGGCTGCCGGTGGGCGGGTCGGTCGCGTACGGGCTGGTCACCGTGCTGACCGGCGTGGTCTTCGCGACGCTCGGCGGGCTGGCCGCCCAGCTCACCGAGACCGCCGGCGGGGCGCGGGGCATCGGCCTCGCCGGTCTCGGCGCCGCGTTCGGGCTGCGCCTGGCCGGGGACACCGCCGGCAACGACTGGCCGAGCTGGCTGTCCCCGCTGGGCTGGGCCGCCCGCGTCCGGCCGTACGAGGGGGAGCGGTGGTGGGTGCTGCTGCTGCCGATCGCCGCCACGGTGCTGCTCGCCGCGCTCGCGTACCCGATCTCGGTCCGCCGCGACCTGGGCGCGGGCGTGCTGCCGCCCCGGCTCGGCCCGGCCACTGCGGGCGGCGCCCTGTCCGGTCCGTTCGGGCTGGCCTGGCGGCTGCACCGGGGGCAGATCCTCTGGTGGTCGGTCGGGTTCGGCCTGCTCGGGCTGATCCTCGGTGGTGCGGCCGAGGCGGCCGGCCGGTCCGTCGAGGGGAGCCCGCGGATGGAGGAGATCGTGGCCCGGCTCGGCGGGGCGTCCGGGATGGCCGACGCGTACCTGGGGGTCACGCTGAGCCTGGCCGGGCTGGCCGCGGCCGGGTACGGCATCCAGGCCGCGCTACGGATGCGCGCCGAGGAGTCCGCCGGGCACGCGGAGCCGGTGCTCGCCACCGGGACGCGGCGCTCGACCTGGCTGCTGTCGCACGTGGCGTTCGCGCTGCTCGGCCCGGTGGTGGTGCTCGCGGTGACCGGGCTGACGACCGGCCTGACGTACGGGCTGAGCACCGGTGACGTGCCCCGGCAACTGGGCCGGATGTTCGCCGCCGGCCTGGCCCAGGTGCCGGCCGCGTGGGTGCTGGCCGGGCTCGCCGTGCTGCTCTACGGCCTGCTGCCCCGGCTCGCGTCCGCCGCGTGGGTGGTGCTGGCGGTCTGCGTGCTGCTCGGGCAGCTCGGCGCCGTGCTGGAGCTGGACCAGTGGCTGCTGGACGTGTCCCCGTTCACGCACACCCCGCAGGTGCTGCGCGACGCCTGGACCCCCACCCCGCTCTACGTGCTGACGGCCCTGGCGGTGACCCTGGCCACAGCCGGCCTGCTGACGTTCCGCCGCCGCGATCTCCCCGTCCTCTAGCGGCGTTGATCTTGCACTTGTGGCCCCGGCGAAAGGGGTGAATCACCCCGGTCGAGGGCCGCAAGTGCAAGATCGCGGGGGAGGGGTCCGGAGGTCAGGGGGTGGCTTCGTTGCGGATCATCAGGGCGCTGCGGAGGCCGGTGATGTCCAGGACGCGGATCAGGAAGTCACCGACGTTGGTGAGCATCAGCAGGCACTGGGTGTGACTGGCCTTGCGGCTGAGCACCACGAGCGTGCCGAGGCCCTGCGAGTCGCAGAACGTGACCCCGGCCAGGTCGAGCACGATGCGCGGGGGCGGATCCGCCAGCACCTCGTTGACCACCGTCGAGAGCTGGGCGGCCGTGAGCATGTCGATCTCACCGGCCAGGCGAAGCACGGCTTCGTCACCCGTCCGGTGTACGGTGATGGACAGTTCGGCACGATCCACCCGGTCAGCCTATCGCGATCTCGACCGACGGGCCTGTCGAGCGGATCGCCGTCGGCCGTCGCGCCGCTCAGGCGGGTGAGCCTGGTTACGCCCGTCGCGGGGTGCCTGCCAGGCAGCACTCCGGCGCTGACACAATGGCCCCATCGTGACCGAGACCTTTTCCGCCGGATCCGGCCGCTACCCGGCCGACGCTCCGGCCTCCGAGGCCCTGTTCGACCGCGCCAAGGCCGTCGTGCCCGGCGGGGTCAACTCTCCCGTGCGCGCGTTCCGTGCCGTCGGCGGCACCCCGCGCTTCATGGTCCGGGGGGAGGGTCCGTGGCTCTTCGACGCCGACGGTCGTCGCTACGTCGACCTGGTCTGCTCCTGGGGCCCGCTGATCCTCGGCCACGCGCACCCGGCGGTGGTGGAGGCGCTGCGTGAGGCGGCGGCGCTCGGCACCAGCTTCGGTACGCCGACGCCGGGTGAGGTCGACCTGGCCGAGGAGATCATCGCGCGGACGCCGGTGGAGCAGGTCCGCCTGGTCAACTCCGGCACCGAGGCGACCATGTCGGCGATCCGGCTGGCCCGCGGCTTCACCGGCCGCTCCAAGATCATCAAGTTCTCCGGCTGCTACCACGGCCACTCGGACGCGCTGCTCGCCGCCGCCGGCTCCGGCGTGGCCACGTTCGGCCTGCCCGACTCGCCCGGCGTGACCGGCGCGGCGGCCGGCGACACGATCGTGCTGCCGTACAACGACCTCCGCGCGGTCGAGGAGGCGTTCGCCGCCGAGGGGCAGCACATCGCCGCGATCATCACCGAGGCCGCCGCCGGCAACATGGGCGTGATCGCGCCCCGCGACGGCTTCAACTCCGAGCTGGCCCGGATCGCCCACGCGAACGGCGCGCTGCTCATCGTCGACGAGGTGATGACCGGGTTCCGGGTGTCCCGCGCCGGATGGCACGGCCTCGACCCCTCGGACGCGGACCTGTGGACGTACGGGAAGGTCATGGGTGGCGGCCTGCCCGCCGCGGCGTTCGGCGGGCGCGCGGAGATCATGGCGAAGCTCGCCCCGGCCGGCCCGGTCTACCAGGCCGGCACGCTCTCCGGTAACCCGCTGGCCTGCGCGGCCGGGCTGGCCACGCTGCGGCTGGCCGACGACGCGCTCTACCGGCGGCTCGACGAGACCGCCGCCGCGCTGGGCAAGCTCACCACCGAGGCGCTGTCCGCGGCCGGCGTGCCGCACCGCCTCTCCACCGCGGGCAACATGTTCTCGGTCTTCTTCACCGACGCGGACGTGCACGACTACGACAGCGCCCGCACCCAGGTGGTGCCGGCGTTCAAGGCGTTCTTCCACGCGATGCTCGCCGCCGGCGTCTACCTGCCGCCGAGCGCGTTCGAGTCGTGGTTCGTCTCGACCGCGATCGACGACGCGGCGTGGGAGCAGATCGCCGCCGCCCTTCCGGTGGCGGCGCGGGCGGCGGCAGCGGCGGGAAGCGGGGGGTAACTATGGCGGAGACCGTGGTGCACGTGCTGCGGCACGGCGAGGTGTACAACCCGGACGGCATCCTCTACGGCCGCCTGCCCGGGTTCCGCCTCTCCGAGCTGGGCGTGCAGATGGCCAAGGCGGCGGCGCAGGCGCTCGCCGACCGGACCGTCGTGCACGTGGTGGCCAGCCCGCTGGAGCGCGCCCAGCAGACCGCCGAGCCGATCGCGGCGCAGTTCGGCCTCTCCGTCGGCGTCGACGAGCGGCTGATCGAGAGCGCGAACTGGTTCGAGGGCAAGAAGGTCTCGCCGGGTGACGGATCGTTCCGCGACCCGCGCAACTGGTGGGTGCTGCGCGACCCGGTGACCCCGTCCTGGGGTGAGGCGTACCGGGCCATCGCCGAGCGCATGTTCGCCGCGCTGCACGCCGCCCGGGTCGCCGCCGAGGGGCGGGAGGCGGTGCTCGTGTCGCACCAGCTCCCGATCTGGACGCTGCGCCGGCACGTCGAGCGCAAGCGCCTCTGGCACGACCCGCGCCGCCGCCAGTGCGGCCTGGCCAGCCTCACCTCGTTCCACTTCGACGGCGCCAAGATCGTCGGCATCGGGTACTCCGAGCCGGCGGCCCACCTCGTGTCGATCTCGCCGACCGCCCGGACGGCCAAGGGGGCCTGATGCTCACCCGGAGGCTCGCCGCCGCCCTGCTCGCCGCCGTGACCGCCGGTACGGCGCTGGTCGGCTGCTCCTCCGGCAGCCAGGAGAGCCGGTGCGCGGCCGACGGCTCCACCGTCACCTGCGCCCCCGACCAGCGGTCCAAGACGCCGAAGGTGAGCGGTGAGCTGCTCACCGGCGGCAGCTACGACATCTCCCGCGACCGCGGGCAGGTCGTCGTGGTCAACTTCTGGGGTTCCTGGTGCGCGCCCTGCCGCGCCGAGGCGGACGACCTGGAGGCCACCTACCAGGCCACCAAGGGCTCCGGCGTGACGTTCCTCGGCATCAACGTGCAGGACAGCAAGGACAAGGCGATCGCCTTCGAGGAGGGCCGGGTCACGTACCCGAGCATCTTCGACCCGGCCAGCCGGCAGGCGCTGAACTTCGACATCCCGCCGAACACCACCCCGGCCACCGTCGTGCTCGACCGCGAGGGCCGGATCGCCGTGGTGATCCGCCGGGCCGTCACCCGGGACGAGCTGCGGCCGATCGTCGAGGACATCGCCGGCGAGTCGCCGCCGCCGAACGGCTCCCGCTGATGGGCGAGACGTTCCGCCAGCTCGCCGAGTCCGGCCCGCTGCTGCTCGCGGTCGGCGCGGCCGCCCTGGCCGGACTGGTCAGCTTCCTGTCGCCGTGCGTGCTCCCGCTGATGCCCGGCTACCTGTCGTACGTGACCGGCCTGGCCGGCACCGACCTGGAGGGCCGCCGCCCGGCCCCGCCGCAGTCGCCGGACCCACCGTCGACCGGGGGCGGCGTCGCCGTGGCGGAACGGACGCAGGCCCGGACCACCGCCGCCGTCAAGGGCCGGGTGCTCGCCGGCACGCTGCTGTTCATCGCGGGCTTCACCGTCGTGTTCGTCGCCACCGCGATCCTCTTCTCCGGCGTCGGCAAGCTCTTCTTCCGGTACGAGCGCACGCTGGAGATCGTCATCGGCGCGCTCGTGGTGGTGCTCGGCCTCGGCTACCTCGGGGTGATCCCCGGCATGCAGCGGGAGTTCCGCATCCGCTGGCTGCCCTCCGCCGGGCTGCTCGGAGCACCGGTGCTCGGCGCGGTCTTCGCGCTGAGCTGGCTGCCCTGCACCGGCCCGACGCTCGGCGCGGTGCTCGGCATGGCGGCCACCGAGGGCGGGACCGACCGGGCCGTGGTGCTCGCCGTGGCGTACTGCCTCGGGTTGGGGATACCGTTCGTCGTCTTCGGGCTGGGCTTCCAGCGCCTGCTCGGGGTGTTCCGCGCCGTCCGGCGCAACAGCCGGTGGGTCACCCGGATCGGCGGCGCGCTGCTGATCGCGATCGGCCTGGCGCTGATCACCGGCGGCTGGGTGAACGTGGTGATCTGGTTGCAGACGAACGTGGGCGTGGGCGAGGTGAGCATCTGATGACGACCGTCGACGACCGGCCGTCGCCCCCCGCGCAGGCGCCCCGGCGGCGGGTCAACCCGGTGCTGGCCCTGCTGCGCAACTCGTGGCGGCAGCTCACCAGCATGCGTACCGCGCTGATCCTGCTGTTCCTGCTCGCCATCGCGGCCATCCCCGGCTCGGTGCTGCCCCAGCGCGGCGTCAACCCGGAACGCGTCAACCAGTGGTTCGTCGACCACCCCGACCTCGCGCCCCGGCTGAACCAGATCGGCGCGTTCGAGGTCTTCGGCTCGGTCTGGTTCTCCGCGATCTACCTGCTGCTGTTCACCTCGCTGATCGGCTGCATCCTGCCCCGCGCCCGCGACCACGTCCGCGCGCTGCGGATGAGGCCACCGGCCGCGCCGAAGCGGTTCGACCGGCTGCCGCAGCACGCGGTGCTGGAGGCCCCGGCCGCCGCCGACCCCGAGGCGATCGCGGCGGTGCTGCGCCGCCGCCGGTGGCGGGTCACCGTGCGCGGCAACGAGGTCTCCGCCGAGAAGGGCTACCTCAAGGAGACCGGCAACCTGCTCTTCCACGTGTCGCTGGTCGCCGTCCTGCTCGGGGTGGCGCTCGGTTCCTGGTACGGATGGCACGGCAACCGCATCCTGGTGGCCGGCGAGGACAACGCGTTCTGCAACACCCGCCAGCAGTACGCCGAGGCGTCGCTCGGCCCGCGCGTGGACAGCTCCGACCTGCCGCCGTTCTGCCTGACGCTGGAGAAGTTCGAGGCCGACTACCTGCCGTCCGGGCTGGCCTCCCGCTACTGGGCCACGGTGACAGTGGACGAGCCGGGCGGCACGGAACGGACCGCCGGGTTCTCGGTCAACTCGCCGCTGCGGCTCGGCTCGGCGAACGTCTACCTGCTCGGCAACGGCTACGCGCCGCTGCTGAAGTACACCGACAAGTACGGCCGCAGCCAGACCAGCGAGGCGCCGTTCCTGCGTACCGGGGACTCCAACGCGACCGAGGAGGGCGTGGCGATCTTCCCGGACGCCAACGTCGACCCGAAGACCGGCGCGCGGGCCCCGGACCAGCAGATCGCCTTCGACGGGCTCTATCTGCCGACCGCGCCGGAGAGCGCGCCGTACGTCTCGTCGCAGTACCCGGCCGAGCGGAACCCGGCGGTGAACCTGACCGCGTACCGGGGCAACCTCGGGCTGGACGCCGGCATCCCCGGCTCGGTCTACGCGCTGGACCGGCGGCAGATCGACGACGGCAAGCTCAAGGAGATCGGCACCAAGCTGCTGCGGCCGGGCGAGAAGTGGACCCTGGACGACGGCAGCACGCTGGAGTTCGTCGGCACCAAGCCGTACATCACGCTCGCGGTCCGGCACGCGCCCGGGCAGACGTTGCTGCTGGTGGCGAGCGGCACGCTGCTGCTGGGCCTGATGGGCTCGCTGTTCGCCCGGCGGCGCCGGGTCTGGTTCCGGGTTTCGCCCCCCGAGGGCGGATCTCCGACGAGCGGTAGTAGTTTGGTGGAGGCCGGTGGGCTGCCGCGCACCGAGCACCCTGGGTTCGCCGACGAGTTCGCGCAGCTCGTCGCCGCGGTGAGCGGCGACGCGCCGGACGCGCGGCGGGCGCGAGAAGGAGACGACTGATGTCCGCACTCTCCGACCAGCTGGTCGCGTTCGCGATCCTGGCGTACCTGATCGCGATGATCAGCCATGCGGTGGAGTTCGCGCTGGGCAACGCGCGGAAGGTGTCCGCGGCTGCGCCGGCGCGGGAGCTGGTCGGCGCGGGCGTCGGCGGAGGCGGCGGCACGATCGACGAGCCGGCCGTCGCGGCGACGCCGCCGCGCCCGGACCGCACCGGCGCGCGGGCCGTGCTGGCCGGCCGGATCGCCGCCTGGCTCACCGTGCTGGCAGCCGCCGTGCACCTGGGTGCCGTGGTCACCCGGGGCCTCGCCGCCGACCGGATGCCCTGGGGCAACATGTACGAGTTCGTGCTGACCGGCACCTGGATCGGTGTGGCGGCCTGGCTCGTGGTGCTCTGGAAGCAGCCGTGGCTGCGCCGGCTCGGGCTGTTCCTGACGCTGGTCATGGTGCTGCTGCTGGCCTTCGCCGAGTTGAAGCTCTACGTGCCGATCGAGCCGCTGATGCCGGCGCTCCAGTCGTGGTGGTTCATCATCCACGTCTCGACGATCATCTTCGCCTCGGGCATCTTCCTGCTGGGCGTGGTGCCCGCCGCCGCGTACCTGATGCGGTCCGGCTGGGAGCAGGGGCGGCGCAGCTTCCCGTACACCCTGGCCCGCCGCCTCCCGGAGGCGGCCGGGCTGGAGCGGCTGACCTTCATGCTGCACGCCTTCTCGTTCCCGATCTTCACCTTCGCGGTGATCGCGGGTGCGATCTGGGCCGAGGCGGCCTGGGGTCGTGCCTGGGGCTGGGACCCGAAGGAGACCTGGGCGTTCATCTCCTGGGTGGTGTACGCGGGCTACCTGCACGCCCGGGCCACGCCGAGCGTGAAGCGCAACGTGGCCACCTGGATCTCCATCGTGGGCTTCCTGACCGTGATGATGAACCTGTTCGGCGTGAACTTCTTCTTCACCGGTCTGCACTCGTACGCCGGGGTGTAGTGGTCGGGCGCGCGGTCAGCACCTCGTCCACCCGGCGCGTGATCTGGTAGGCAACCTCGGGCAGGTCGGCCAGTTCGAGGCGGTCCGCCCGGAGCGCGAACTGGGCGTGCAGCTCGCGGGCCACCGCGTCGCGGATCTCGGCCTGGAGCGGGCTGAGGCCGTCGGGGTCACCCACCACGTATGCGTCATCCATCCGCCGATGATGAACCGCCGCCGGCGGAGCTGTCAGTGACGAATTCATCCGCCGAACCAGCCGGGGACGTCGAGGCGGAACACGTCGGCGGGGACCATCCGGCGCAGGTCGTCCTCGATGGCGGCGACCCGGTCCGCGCCGAGCGTGGCCGCCCAGCGGTCGCGTAGTTCGTCGAAGACGACCGCCGAGCGGTGCAGCCCGTCGCGGCCCTTCGCGGTCATCCGGACCAGTTTGCGGCGGGCGTCGGCGGGGTCGTCCACGCGGTCCAGGTAGCCGAGCGCGACCAGCCGGTCCACCGTCTTGCCCGCTGCCTGCTTGGAGACGCCGAGGCGTTGCCCGAGGTCGGAGGCGGTGGTGCCGGCCGGGCCGACGGCTTGGAGGACGAAGCCGTGGGCGGGGCGCAGCTCGGGGTGCCCCTGGCGGGCCAGTTCGGCGTGCAGGTCGTCGATCAGCGCACGGAAGCCGGCGAGCAGGAGCAGCGGCAGCGCGAAGCCGGGGCGGTCAGGCGTTGCCATGTTCGACAACCACGTTTACTATTTCGTCAACCACGTTGACTATCTTACGAGAGGGGCCCTGTCATGTCCCGCTTCACCACGTACGAGCCGGAGACCGCGCCCGCCGCCGCCCGCCCGGTCATGGCCGGGGTACGCCGCTCGCTCGGCCACCTGCCCGCCGCCGTCGGCCTGATGGCCGGCTCGCCCGAACTGCTCAAGGGCTTCCTCGCCGCCAACGCCGCGTTCGAGGCCACCGACCTCGACCCGGTTGCCCGCGAGGTGGTCGTGCTGACGGTCGCCACCCGCAACGGCTGCCACCTCTGCGTGGCCATGCACACCGCGGCGCTCGTCCGGCACGCCGCCGCGCCCGAGTTGATCGAGGCGCTGCGTGCCGGTACGACGCTGCCCGACCCCCGGCTGGAGGCGCTGCGCCGCTTCACCGTCGCCGTCCTCGACCACCGGGGCGCGGTCCCCGACGCCGACCTGGACGCCCTGCTCGCCGCCGGATGGCAGCCCCGGCACGCGCTGGACGTGGTGCTCGGCGTCGGCACGTACACGATCTCCACGTTCGCCAACCGGCTCACCGAGGCGCCGCTCGACGAGCCGCTGGCCGCGTACGCCTGGACGCCCGCCCCCTGTTGACCGGGGGCGCGCCCGGTCCGAGGAAGGGGGTACGGGAGGATGGGGGCATGGCGGCTCGCTTCCCGTACACCGATCTGAAGGACTTCCTCGCGGCGCTGGAGCGTGCGGGCGAGCTGCGGCGGGTGAGCGCGCCGGTCGACCCCACGCTGGAGATCAGCGAGATCGTCACCCGCACCGTCCGGGCCGGCGGGCCCGCGCTGCTGTTCGAGCGCCCCACCCGGGGTGAGATGCCGGTGGCGATCAACCTGTTCGGCACCGAGAAGCGGATGGCGATGGCGCTCGGGGTGGAGCACCTCGACGAGATCGGCGAGCGGATCGGCGACATGCTCAAGCCGGAGCTGCCGCAGGGCTTCTCCGGGATGATGGGCGGCCTGGGCAAGGTCATGCAGCTCAAGTCGATGCCGCCGAAGAAGGTCAAGACCGCCCCCTGCCAGCAGGTGGTCTACCGGGGCGACGACGTCGACCTGAACCGGCTGCCCGGCCTGCAGGTGTGGCCCGGTGACGGCGGGATCTTCCACAACTTCGGGCTGACCCACACCAAGCACCCGGAGACCGGCAAGCGCAACCTCGGGCTCTACCGGCTCCAGCAGCACAGCCACAACACGATCGGCATGCACTGGCAGATCCACAAGAACTCCACCGCGCACCACGCGGTCGCCGAGCGGCTCGGCCAGCGGCTGCCGGTGGCGATCGCGATCGGCGCGGACCCGGTGGTGGCGTACTCGGCCAGCGCGCCGCTGCCGGCCGACATCGACGAGTACCTGTTCGCCGGGTTCCTCGCCGGTGAGCGGGTCGAGATGGTGGACTGCCTGACCGTCCCGTTGCAGGTGCCGGCGCACGCGCAGATCGTGCTGGAGGGCTACATCGAGCCGGGCGAGCGCCTGCCCGAGGGGCCGTTCGGCGACCACACCGGCTTCTACACGCCGGTCGAGCCGTTCCCGGTGATGCACATCGAGTGCATGACCATGCAGCGCGACCCGGTCTACCACTCGATCGTCACGTCCCAGCCGCCGCAGGAGGACCACGGCCTCGGCAAGGCCACCGAGCGGATCTTCGCGCCGCTGCTGCGCTTCCTCATCCCGGACATCGTCGACTACGACCTGCCCGCCGCCGGTGTCTTCCACAACTGCGCGATCGTGTCGATCCGCAAGCGCTACCCGAAGCACGCGCAGAAGGTCATGAACGCGATCTGGGGCGCGCACATGATGTCGCTGACCAAGCTGATCGTGATCGTGGACGAGGACTGCGACGTGCACGACTACAACGAGGTCGCGTTCCGCGCCTTCGGCAACGTCGACTACGCCCGCGACCTGATGGTCACCGAAGGCCCGGTGGACCACCTCGACCACGCCTCGTACCAGCAGTTCTGGGGTGGCAAGGCGGGCATCGACGCGACCCGCAAGCTGCCCGAGGAGGGCTACAGCCGGGGCTGGCCGGAGGAGATGCGCATGTCGCCCGAGGTCGTCTCGCTCGTCGACAAGCGCTGGAAGGAATACGGGATCTGATGACGGCGGCAGTCCAGGAACGGCCCGGCCGGGTCTCGTCCTTCCTCAAGCTCGTCGCCATCGAGCACTCGGTCTTCGCGCTGCCGTTCGCGTACCTGTCGGCGCTGACCGCCATGCAGCTCGACGGCGGCCGGGTGCGCTGGCTCGACCTGCTGCTGATCACCGTGGCGATGGTCGGCGCGCGGACGTTCGCCATGGCCGCGAACCGGATCCTCGACCGGCGGATCGACGCGCGGAACCCGCGTACCGCGAACCGGGAACTTGTCACCGGCGCGGTGAGCGTGCGGACGGCCTGGACCGGCGCGGCCGTCGCGCTCGTGGTGTTCCTGGCCGCCGCCGCCCTGCTCAACCCGCTCTGCCTGGTGCTCGCGCCGCTCGCCGTGGTGCCGCTCGTGGTCTACCCGTACGGCAAGCGGTTCACGAACTGGCCGCACGCCATCCTCGGGGTGGCCCAGGCGGTCGGCCCGGTCGGCGCCTGGCTGGCGGTCACCGGCACGCTCGACGGCTCCGGCCCGGCCTGGCTGCTGGGCGCCGCGGTCGGCCTCTGGATCGGCGGCTTCGACCTGATCTACGCCTGCCAGGACGCCGACGTGGACCGCGAGATCGGCGTGCACAGCGTCCCCGCCCGGTACGGGCTGCGCTTCGCGCTGCACGCCTCCACGGTCGCGCACGTGGTGACGTTCGCGCTGTTCATCTGGTTCGGTGCCTGGGTCGGCTTCGGCTGGCTGTGGTGGATCGGGCTGGCGCTGACCGCTGTCGCCTTCGCCTACCAGCACATGGTGGTCAGCCCCACCGACCTGAGCAAGGTCAACCGGGCGTTCTTCACCGCCAACGGGTTCGTCGGCATCGCGTTGTTCGTCCTCGCGCTGCTCGACCTGGTGATCCGGCTCGGCCTGCGGCCGTAACGGCGACGACCGGGCCGCCGCACCCCGGTCAGGACGCCGCGGCGACCGGGTAGCGGGCGCTCTCCAGCGTCCAGTCGACGGTGCCGCGCACGGCGGCGGCCAGGCCGTCGAGGTGGATGGCGACCGCGTCGTCGAGCGTCGGACCGAACGACGGCGCCGCCGCCAGGAGCGCCGCGAACCGGTCCATCTCGGCACGCCAGTGCGCGGCGACCAGGTCGACCGCGGCCGGCACCGGCACGCCCCGCTCGGCGGCCGTCGCCAGCACCAGGTTGTGCCCGCCGCCGGTGGCCCGGTCGCGCTCCAGCGAGGCGATGTCGTTGAACCAGGACAGCAGGTCGTTGGCGAGGCCGGCGAGCCGCCGCAGCGCCGGATGGTGGTAGACCGCGTCGGGCAGCGGACGCCCGGACGCGAACTCGATCAGCGGGTACGACACGTACGCCGCCGACGTGGCCCGGCGCAGCCGCACGTACTCGGCGACGCCCGGTGGGCGGCCGGACGTGGTGGCGGTGGCCTCCCGGTACACCCCGTCGAGGTGGTCGGCGACCGCGTCGGCGAAACGCAGCCGCCACCGGGCCGGCATCCGGCGGCGCGGCTCCCGCCACGCCTGCACCAGCAGACGGCGCAGCGGGCCGGAGAAGCCCGGATGGCGGGCGCGCGGGCCCTCGCGCAGCAACGCGAGCGCACCGTCACGCAGCGCCCGGATCTGCGGCGGGGTCAGCCCGTCCCGCCCGTCGCAGGCGTCGTCGACGAGGAAGAACCAGGTGAACAACGCGGTCAGCACCCGCAGGTCGGGCTCGGTGGCGTCCGGGTAGAGCCGGCCGGCGTACCGGGCGAAGCCGGCCCGCGCCAGCCGTCGGCGGGTGGCCGGGTCAGCCGGCAGGCCGAGCCGGTCGACGAGTTCCACCAGCCAGCCCTGCACGTCGTCGGCGTACGGGGAGAGGCGGGGCGGGATCGGGCAGTCGGAGCGGAGCGCCCGCAGCACCGCCGCCGTCATCACCGGCCCCTCCGTGGAAATGGATCGCCGGTCGAAGAATTTCATGTCGCGGGACGTTCCGTGAACCCTCTGGACATCCCGGGCGGGCCGACCGAAAGGGGGTCGCCGCCCGCCGCCCGCGGCGACCAGGCACGCTTGAGGGCATGCGCGAACCATGGGTGGTGGGTGTCTCCGGCGCGTCCGGGACGCCGTACGCGGCGGCTGTCGTCCGGGGCCTGCTCGACGCCGGCCAGGCGGTGGACCTGATCGTCTCCCGGGCGGCCCGGTTGACGGTGCTGGACGAGACCGGCCGGCCCTTCCGGGACGCGCACTGGGCCGAGGACCTGGCCGCCTGGCTCGACCGCGACCTCACCGGCGCGGACCTGCGGCACTGGCCCGCCGGTGACCTGGCCGCGGGCCCGAGCAGCGGCTCCTACCCGGTACGCGGCATGGCGGTGGTGCCCGCGAGCACCGCCGCGTGTGCGGGCATCGCGATCGGGCTGTCCAAGGATCTGCTCCAGCGCGCCGCCGAGGTGAACCTCAAGGAACGCCGCCCGGTCGTCGTGGTGCCCCGGGAGACGCCGGTGACCCGCAGTCACCTGGAACATCTCATCGCGCTGCACGACGCCGGCGCGGTGGTGCTGCCGGCCAGTCCGGGCTTCTACGGTGCCGGCGCGGCGGCGTCCGCCGGGCAGCTCGTGGACTTCGTGGCCGGGAAGGTGCTCGACGCGCTCGGTGTCGAGCACACGCTGTTCCGGCGGTGGTCCGGCGAGCTGGCCGCCGGTCGCCGGGAGGCGGATCCGGACTGACCGGCCCGGTTGCCGACGTACGGGGCGCGGCCCTCGGCCGGACCGCGCCCCGCACGTTCAGTACATGCCGGCGTTCGCCGGTCCGGGGCCGGTGGAAGCGGTCGGGCCCATGTTGCGGGCCTTGCCCATGTCCTCCGCCTCGTCCAGCATGCCCTCCCCCTCGAGCAGGGCCCGCACCTCGGATTCCCGAAACCGGCGGTGCCCTCCTGGAGTCCGGATACTGCCGATCCGGCCGGCCGCTGCCCATCTGGTCACGGTCTTCGGGTCCACCCGAAACAGCGCAGCGACCTCACCCGGTGTCAGCAGGCGATCTCCAGTGTCCACAGCCCCCTCCTCGCGTCGACGAAGCCCCCGGCTGAACACACTGCCCCCGGCCGGTGCGAGCCCAGAGCCGTCATGAGGGACGTATGGCAATTACAGCACCGGCTACCGGACGTGTCCGCCAAACGCGAAAAACGCACACACTGGGAAGGATAGGAAATGGTACCGGCGGAGAACCCCCGTCATCGTACGTTTGTGAAGGGTTGATCCACGGGTACCGACAGTGTTCCGTGGTCGCCGAACGGATAGGGTCACTCTCCGTGGACACGATCGACCTGAGCCTCGTGGAGCTGTTGCGGGGCAACGCCCGTCTGTCGTACGCCGAGCTGGCCCGTCAGGTCGGCCTCTCCGCCCCGGCCGTGCACGAGCGGGTCGGCAAGCTGGAGTCCAGCGGCGTGATCCGGGCGTACCGGGCCGAGGTCGAGCCGGAGTCGATCGGGCTCGGCGTGACAGCGCTCATCGGCATCATCGAGGACTCCGACGCGGACACCGACGACGTGCTGGAGTCGTTCCGCCGCATCCCCGAGATCGAGTCCTGCTACTTCATGGCCGGCGTCGAGTCCTTCCTGCTCAAGGCGCGGGTCGGCACGATCGCCGAGCTGGAGCAGTTGATCGTCCGGCTGAACCGGACGGCCGGTGTGGCGTCCACCCGCACCAGCATCGCCCTGTCGACCAAGTGGGAGAACCGCCCGCAGCCGCTGGAAGCGCCCACCACCTGACGCCTCTGGCCCCGGGCCGCCGGTTGCGGTTACCGTGCGCCGATGACGAGCTCGGGACGCGGTGCCGCAGTGGTGACCGGAGCGGCCGGCGGGCTGGGGCGGGCCATCGCCGCCGCGCTGCACGCCGACGGCTGGAACGTGCTGCTCACCGACACCGACGCCGGGGCCGCGTCGGCCGCCGCCGCGTCGCTGGGCGGCTGGTCCCGCCCGCTCGACGTACGCGACGAGTCCGCCTGCGCGGAGGTCGCCGCCGAGGCGGCGGCCGCGCCCGGCGGCCTCGGGCTCTGGGTGAACAACGCGGGCATCCTGGTCACCGGCCCGTCCTGGGGACACGACGCCCCGACCCGCCGCGCGGTGGTCGAGGTGAACGCGCTCGGCGCGATGAACGGCACGCTCGCCGCCGTCGCGGTGATGCGCGAACAGGGCCGCGGCCACGTGCTCAACGTCGTCTCGCTGGCCGGGCTGATAGCCGCGCCCGGCGAGACGGTGTACGCGGCCAGCAAGCACGCCCTGCTCGCGTTCAGCCTCGGCACCCTGAGTGACCTGCGGATGGCCGGCGTCCGGGGCGTACACGTGTCGTGCCTGTGCCCGGACGGGATCTGGACGCCGATGCTGCACGACAAGCTGGACGACCCGGGAGCGCTGGCGTCCTTCACCGGCTCGCTGCTCACGCCGGAGCGGGTGGCCGCGCGGGCCGTCCGGCTGG
This sequence comes from Micromonospora sp. CPM1, assembly GCF_023896895.1. Lineage (NCBI taxonomy): Bacteria > Bacillati > Actinomycetota > Actinomycetes > Micromonosporales > Micromonosporaceae > Micromonospora > Micromonospora sp. CPM1. The sequence goes on along the minus strand of NZ_JAMHIU010000035.1, from coordinate 15,940 downwards.
CGCGCCGGCCCCGGCCGGTGGTCAGCCTGCCGCGCTGGCGCGGCGCCCAGGTGCGGCTCCTGGACGCCTTCCCCCGGCTCGCCCTGGCCCTCACGCCGGTGATCCGGGCCACCGGACGGGCCGGGCAGCGGCGGCAGGCCCGCCGGGTCCGGGAAAACCCGAGCCCACCTCGCTTGTAACGTTGCCGACGTGACTCACTTCGACAGGTGCGACGAGGCCAGCCGGCGCTGGGTGACCGAGGCGATCGCCACTGTCGAGGCGGACGCCAACCGCTCCGCCGACACCCACCTGCTGCCGTTCCCGCTGCCCCGCGAGTGGGGGATCGACCTCTACCTCAAGGACGAGTCGGTGCACCCCACCGGCTCGCTGAAGCACCGGCTGGCCCGCTCGCTGTTCCTCTACGGGCTCTGCAACGGCTGGATCGGCCCGGACACCACGATCGTCGAGGCGTCGTCCGGCTCGACGGCCGTCTCCGAGGCGTACTTCGCCCGGATGCTCGGGCTGCCGTTCATCGCGGTCATGCCCGCCTCCACGTCGCCGGAGAAGATCGCCCAGATCGAGTTCCAGGGCGGGCGCTGCCACCTGGTGGACGACCCGTCCAAGGTCGTGGTGGAGGCGCGCTGGCTCGCCGAGGACAGCGGCGGCCGGTTCATGGACCAGTTCACCTACGCCGAGCGCGCCACCGACTGGCGGGGTAACAACAACATCGCCGAGTCGATCTACGCCCAGCTCGCGCTGGAACGGCACCCGGTGCCCGCCTGGATCGTGGTCGGCGCCGGCACCGGCGGCACCAGCGCCACCATCGGCCGCTACGCCCGGTACCGGCGGCTGCCCACCAAGCTCTGCGTGGTGGACCCGGAGAACTCCGCCTTCTACCCCGCCTGGCAGGCCGGCGACTGGTCGGTGCGCACCGACCGCGGCTCCCGGATCGAGGGCATCGGGCGGCCCACCGTCGAGGCGTCCTTCCTGCCCAGCGTGGTGGACCGGATGGTGCAGGTGCCGGACGCCGCGTCGCTCGCCGCGATGCGGGCCGGCTCGGCCGTGCTCGGCCGCCTCGTGGGCGGCTCCACCGGCACCAACCTGTGGGGCGCGTTCGGGCTGATCGCGCAGATGCGCGCGGCCGGGCGTACCGGCTCGGTGGTCACGCTGATCTGCGACCCGGGCGACCGGTACGGCGACACCTACTACTCCGACGAGTGGGTGGCCGCGCAGGGCCTCGACCTCGCCCCGCACCTCGCCACCATCGACCGGTTCCTGACCGACGGCACCTGGCCGGCGGCCTGAACCGGACCCCCGACGGTCAGCGCGGGTCGACCCGCTCGGCCAGCCCCGGGTAGCGCACCACGAAACCGTCCGGGTCGACCTCCAGGTCGGCGGCGAACGTGTCACTGGAATACCGGACCCGGCCCGGGCCCAGCGAGGTGTAGACCTGCTCGGCGGGCACCACGGCCAGGCCGGGCAGCAGCACCCAGGCCACCGTCACGGCGGTGGCCAGGTCGGCGGGCAGCCGGCCCAGCCCGATCCGGCGGATCGGCAGCGTGTTCGTCAGCGGGGAACCGCCCAGATCCACGTCGAGTGCCTCGGCCAGCCGGCTCGGGTCGTCGGTGCCCGGCAGGCCCGCCGGTGGGTGGCCCGCCGCGCTCAACGCCGCGTCCAGGTCACCCTCCTCGCCGGTACGCACGCGCCACCCGTCCCGGCCCCGCTCCAGGCGTACGCTCCGCGACCAGCCGGCGCCCTCGGACTCGACCTCCAGCCGGTTCGTCGACCAGTCCGGGCCGACGGTCAGGCGGTACCGGCACGTGTACGGGATCGGATCCACGGCGAGCGCCACACCCTGCGCGGTCAGCCCCTGACCGTCGTCGAGCACGACGTGCTCGGAGCCGGCGGTGTCGGTCCGGGCCCAGAAGAGCGACTTCGGCATGGTCCGGACGTTACGCGACCCGGCCGTCGGCGGCAGCGGATGCGCGAACGCCGCCGCCGAGCAGGTGCTCGGCGGCGGCGTCCGTGGGTGCGCTCAGATCAGTGGGTACGTGCCGGCGGGCGCCCGCCGAAGCCGCGCCTGTCGTCCCGGCCCCGCCCCTCGGCCCGGAAACCGCCGGCCCGGCGCTCAGCCGGACGCGCGTCGCCCCGGTCACCGAAACGCCGCTCGGCGTGCGGGCGGTCGTCCTGGCGCCGGTCGCCGAAGCCGCGCGAGCCGCTCGGCCGGTCGTCGTACCGCCGCTCGTCGCGGTCGTACCCGCGTCCGGCCGCCGGCCGCGGCCGGTCCCCGTACGGCCGCTCGGACCGCTCGCCGCGCGGGCTGCGGTCGTCGGACCGCTGCTCGCCGAAGCTCCGGCCGTCGGACCGCCGGTCGCCGAAGCGCTCGCCCCGGTCGCCGAAGCTGCGCTCGTCGCGACGCTCCGGCCGCCCGAAGCGGCGCTCACCGCCGCCGGACCGCTCGCCCGAGTAGCGCTCGCCCGCCGGCCGGTCGCCGAACCGGCGGTCACCGCCACGGTCCGCGAACCGGTCGCTCGACCGCTCGCCCGCGGGCCGGTCGCCGAACCGGCGCTCGCCCCGGCCGTCACGGTCGCCGAACCGGCGCTCGCCACGGTCGGAAAAGTCGCGTCCGCCACGGTCGGAGAAGCTCCGGCCGCCACGGTCGAAGCTCCGGCCGTCCCGGTCGCCGAAGCGGCGCGAGCCGCCGCCGCGCCGCGGCTCCGGCTCTTCCCGGACCGGTACGCCGCTGGGCTCGCGCGCGCCGGTCAGCTCGGCCAGCGCCTCGTCGCCCGCCCGGACCCGGGTCTCGGCCGGCTCGACGCCCGCCTTCTCCATCATGGCCAGCGTGGTGCGGCGCTGCTTCGGCAGCACGAGCGTCGCCACCGCGCCCGACTCGCCGGCCCGGGCCGTACGGCCGGCCCGGTGCAGGTAGTCCTTGGGGTCCTTCGGCGGGTCCACGTGCAGCACCAGCGAGACGCCGTCGACGTGGATGCCCCGGGCCGCCACGTCGGTCGCGACCAGCACGGGCGTCCGGCCCTCACGGAACTCGGCGAGCGTCTTGGTGCGCATGCGCTGGGTCTTGCCGCCGTGCAGCCCACCGGCCCGCACACCGACGGCCGCGAGCTGCTCGACGAGCCGGTCCACGCCGAGCTGCGTACGGGCGAACAGCATGGTGCGGCCCTCACGGGCGGCGATGGACGCCGCGACCGCGAACTTGTCGTGCGGCGGGATCAGCAGCAGGTGGTGATCCATGGTGGACACGGCGGCGGTGGCCGGTGCGGTCGAGTGGGTGACCGGGTCGGTCATGAACCGCTTGACGAGCGTGTCGACGTCGTTGTCCAGAGTGGCCGAGAACAGCAGCCGCTGCGCGTCCGCCGGGGTCTTCGCCAGCAGCCGGGTGACCTCGGGCAGGAAGCCCATGTCGGCCATCTGGTCGGCCTCGTCCAGCACGGTGATCTCGACGTCGTCGAGCCGGCACACGCCGCGCTCGATCAGGTCGCCGAGCCGTCCCGGGGTGGCCACGATGATCTCCACGCCGCGGCGCAGCGCATCGATCTGCCGGTCGTACGGCACACCGCCGACGGCGGTCTTCAGGAACACGCCCACCGACTTGCCGAGCGGCACGAGGGCGTCGTTGACCTGCATGGCAAGTTCACGGGTGGGGACCAGGACCAGGGCGCGCGGGTGCAGCGGCCGGGCCCGGTTGCGGTCGGCGACCCGGGCGATGACCGGCAGGCCGAAGGCGAGCGTCTTGCCCGAGCCGGTCTGGCCCCGGCCGAGGACGTCGCGGCCCGCCAGCGAGTCGGGCAGCGTGGCCCGCTGGATCTCGAACGGGGTGGTGATGCCCTGCCGGGCGAGCGTCTCGACGAGCTGCCGGGGCAGGCCGAGCGAGGCGAAGTCGACGGTCTCGGGCGTCGGGTCGATGGACGGGGACGTGCTGGATTCAGCGAACGTGGTCAAGAAATACCTCTCGAGCGGGGCGCATCTTCGCGATGGCCCGCCGCGGCCTGTCACGCCGCCGAATCGCCCGCAAGATCGCCCATGGGCGCGCGCAGTCGGGCGCGCCGGGTCAATGATCAGAGACAAGTGTACGGCGCATCGACGACTCCGCCACGGCAACGCGAGACCGTAGTGGGCGGGCTCACCCCTGTCACTCGATGAGCATGGTCCCGGTCAGGCCGCTCAGCGCGTCGTTGGCCAGGAAGACCACGAGCAGGCTGATCGCGATGAGCATGATCAGCGCGACCGCCAGCACGATGACCACCTTGGTGTTGCCGCCCCGGGCCGCCGGGCTCTCCTCGGACCAGCCCTGGGCCAGGATGTGCCCGGTCAGCGATCCGGAGTTCTCCAGCGGGTTGCCCTGCGGGAACGACACGGTGGCGAAACCCGGCCCGTCGGTCCCGCCGTACGCGGCGGTGGCGAGATCCGGATCGGCGGGCTGCGGGCGTACCGGACGGGTCGTGTCGGCGTCGCGGCCGGGCGTGGCCGGCGGCGGCCAGGTCGGCAGCGCCGGGGCCGGCACCACGGGCGGCGGCGGTGCCGACACGGGCGCGGCGGCCCACGACGGCAGCGCACCGTCCGGCGGCGACAGGGGCGTGGCCGGCAGGCCCGGTACGGCGGCGCGCGCGGGCGGGAACGACGGGCCGGTCGCCGGGGCGGGGAACAGCGGCGCGGGCAGTGGGCCCGGCCCGCCGGTCATCGCCGGTGGCGGCGGGAACGGCGGCGCGGGCATCGGACCCGGCGGGGGCGGCGGCGGGGGTACGGGCGGACCCGGCGGCGGCACGGGCGGCCCGGGGACCGGTGGCACCGGCCCGGGCGTGGGCGTCGGCGGACTGGGCGCGGGCGGCGTCGGCAGGGGTGGCGTGGGCCGGAGCGGGGGCTCCGGCTCGGGCACCGGCGGCGCGGGCGACGGCGGCGTGGGGCCGGGTACCGGGGTCGGCGCCGGCTCGGGCTCCGGGCCGTTCGGCGCCGGGGGCTGCGCGGGCTCCGGCGGCTGGACCGGCTCCGGCGGTTCCGGGTTCACCGGTCCGGCCCGGTAGACAGTGGCGGCGGCGGGCGGCGCGGCCACCACGGAGGCGGCGACCTCCTCCGCGGAGACGCGGCTCAGGCCGGGCACCGACGCGCTGGCCCGGGCGGGTGCGGGTCCGGCCTGCTCGGCGGGCGGGGAAGCGGCGGCGAGCGGGGCGGGGCGGTCGGCGGAGGCAGGTGCCGAGCCGGCGGACCCGCGCGGCAGGGAGTCGGCGGACCCGACGGACGGTACGTCGCCGGACGTGACCGGCGGCGCGCCTGCGGACCCGGCCGACGCTGCGGTGACGGGCGGCAAAGACTCGCCGGAACCGGCTGCCGAGGTCTCGGCGGCGGAGGAGGCTCCGGAGCCGTCGTGCGGCTCGGAGGCGGCGTCCGCCTGCCGGGTCGGCGCGGCGTCGCGGTCCGCCGGGCCGGCGGCGTCGGCGGGCGCTGCGGCGTCCACTGCCGCCGCGTCCACGGCTGGGGCGGAAGGAGCAGGTACGGGCACGCGTGCGGACCCGGAGACGCGGGGAGCCGGGATGGCCGCCGGAGCGCTGCCGGGCGTACCCGGGGAGGCGTCGCCGTCCGCCGCCGGCGCGGCGGCGGGCTGGGGTGTCGCCGGGCGGTCGGCCACGGCGAAGGCGGACCAACTGGACGGTGGCACCGTGGCGCCGGGCAGGCGCCGGTCCAGCGGCGGTGGGGTGTCCGCCGGGGTGCCCGCCCGGTACGTCGTGGGACCGGCCTGCGGAAGCGGCTGCTCGTCACCGGCGGGCGGCGGCACGGCCGAACCGGCGACCGACACGCGCGCCCGGGCGACGGCTACCGGCCCGGGTGAGGCCGAACCGCGGTCGTCGTCGCCGGCCGGGTCGGCGGGGCCGGGCGTCGGTCCCGGGTGGACCTTCTCCGCCGGAACGTCCTGCTCGCCCATCTCGCCCCTCCGCACCCACGCTCGCCTCCAGCCGTGGCGCCGACCGGAAGTGCCTGGATCTCACCGTGCCATATTCCGGCCCGGGAGCACAGCCGGAGTGGCGGTTGGGTCAGTCGGCGCTGCTGCTCGGGCTGGCGGAGCCGCTGCCGGCCGTGCTGCTCGACGGGGCGACGCTGCTGCTGCTCGGCGCGGCGCTGCTGGTGTCCGGCTCGGCGCTGGCGCTCTGGCTCGGCGTCGGGTCGGGCGAGTCGGTCGGGCTCGGCGGCGGCGTGCTGGGCGCGGGGCTGGACGTCGTCGGCTTCGGCGTCGGCGTGGTGGGCTTCGGCGTGGTCGGCGTCGGCTTGGGAGTGGTGGACGGCTTGGGCGTGGTGGGCGTCGGCTTGGGGGTCGTCGACGGCTTCGGCGGGGTGGCCGGCACGGTCGGCGGCGGCGCGGGGGTGGCCGGGGCGGGCACGGCGCCGATCACCCGGGTCGCGGCGTAGAGCCGGGACCAGCGGACCACCGAGATCTTGACGACGTCGCCGGTACGCGGCGCCTCCACCATCTTGCCGTTGCCGATGTACATGGCGACGTGGTGGACGCTGGTCCAGCTGCTGCCGGAGGCGAAGAACAGCAGGTCGCCGGGGAGCAGGGCGTTCGGCGAGACGGTGCGGGAACGGGTGGCGAAGTACTGGTCCTTGGCGACGCGGGGCAGGCCCCGGTAGCCGGCCGCCTGGTAGGAGGCGAGCATCAGGCCGGAGCAGTCGAACCGGTCCGGGCCCTCGGCGGCCCACAGGTAGGGGTCGCCGAGCTGGGCGAGGGCGTAGCGCACGGCGGCGAGCGCCCGCGGGTCCGCCACCAGGCCGTCGATGCCCTGGTCGACCACGTACGAGGTGCCGAGGCGCTGCTCGGCGGCGTCCGCCAGGCGCTCGACCTCCAGGAGCTTGGCCGCGTTCTCCTTGCGCAGCGCGACGAGCGCGGTCTCCTGCTTGCGCAGGTCGGCTTCGGCGCGGGTGAACTCGGCGGCCTTCTCGGTCGCCCGCCGCTGGGCCGACTCGTGCGCCTCCCGCGCGATCTGCTCGGCGCTCGTGGCACGGAGGAGTTCGCCGGTCACCGACGTGGTGGCGCCCTCGGCCTTGTCGCCCCGGGTGATGCGCTGGAGGTTGGCGAACTCCCGCAGGCTGGCGCCGAACTCGCCCGGCGGCAGCGCCGCGTCGGCCTTGACCGCGTCGGCGGCGGCGCTCTTGGCGTTGTCCTGGGCGCGGCGGAGCGCGTCCACCGCCTCGGTGAGCCGGGCGGCGGACTGGGTCAGCTCGGTCTGTGCGGCGTCCCGCTCGGTCTTGATCCGGAGCAGTTCCTCGCCCAGCAGGGTGACCCGGGCGTCGAGCTGGTTGATCTGGGCGATCAGTGGGCCGTCGGCCGGGTTGGTCACGCCGGTGGTGGCACCCGCGCCGGGCAGGCCCGGGACGGTGACACCGGGCAGACCCGGGACGGTGCCGGGGAGGCCGGGAACGGTGCCCGGCACGCCGGGAACGGTGCCGGGCACGCCACGGACGCCGCCGGACGAGCCGGGCAGTTGCAGAGGGCCGGTGACCTGGGGCCGGGAGCCGGTGTCGGGCACGACGTCGGGCAGCGGGTCGGCCCATGCGGGTGTGGCGAGCGCCGCGGCCGCGACCGCCCCCAGGAGGGCGGACCAGAGCGCCGGGCGCAGGATCGGTGAGATCACCGGCTGCCGTCCTCGTCGCCGTCGGGCCTTGGTGCTGTGAGCCATACCGCTCCCCGTCCGGTCTGGGGTCCGTCACGCGTGCTTGGGGCGTGTCGGGACAGGACGGCCCTGGTGTGTGTTCCGCCCCACCCTGTCTTACCTCACCGTTGCGACGATGTCGATGTGCGGAGCGTGACGACCGGTGAACCGGCGCGACCACGTCGGCGGCCGGTCAGGCCCGCGACGTACGCTCGATCGGGAACCCAGGTGGAAGGACGTGGCTTTCGGATGGACGCCGGACTCAAGCGCGAACTCGAGGCGAAGGTGTACGCGGGGGAGCGGCTGACCCGCGAGGACGGCATCGCCCTCTACGCCAGCGACGACCTGACCTGGTTGGGCCGGCTGGCCCACCACAGGCGTACGGAGCTCAACGGCGACCGGGTGATGTTCAACGTCAACCGGCACCTGAACCTGACGAACGTCTGCTCGGCGTCGTGCGCGTACTGCTCGTTCCAGCGCAAGCCGGGCGAGAAGGACGCCTACACGATGCGTATCGACGAGGCGGTCCGCAAGGCGAAGGAGATGGAGGACGAGCAGCTCACCGAGCTGCACATCGTCAACGGCCTGCACCCGACGCTGCCCTGGCGCTACTACCCGAAGGTGCTGCGCGAGCTGAAGGCCGCGCTGCCGAAGGTCAACCTCAAGGCGTTCACCGCGACCGAGGTGCAGTGGTTCGAGAAGATCAGCGGGCTCAGCGCCGACGCGATCCTCGACGAGCTGATGGACGCCGGCCTGGAGTCGCTCACCGGCGGTGGCGCGGAGATCTTCGACTGGGAGGTCCGGCAGCACATCGTCGACCACAACTGCCACTGGGAGGACTGGTCGCGCATCCACCGGCTGGCCCACTCGAAGGGCATGAAGACGCCGTCGACCATGCTCTACGGCCACATCGAGGAGCCCCGGCACCGGGTCGACCACGTGCTGCGGCTGCGTGAGCTGCAGGACGAGACCGGCGGTTTCCAGGTCTTCATCCCGCTGCGCTACCAGCACGACTTCGTCGACTCGGCGGACGGCAAGATCCGTAACCGGATCCAGGCCCGGACCACGATGGCCTCCCCGGCCGAGTCGCTCAAGACGTTCGCGGTCTCCCGGCTGCTGTTCGACAACGTGCCGCACGTCAAGTGCTTCTGGGTCATGCACGGGCTGTCGGTCGCGCAGCTCTCGCTGAACTTCGGCGTCGACGACCTGGACGGCTCGGTCGTGGAATACAAGATCACCCACGACGCCGACTCGTACGGCACGCCGAACACGATGCACCGCGACGATCTGCTGCACATGATCTGGGACGCCGGGTTCCGTCCGGTCGAGCGGAACACCCGCTACGAGATCGTCCGCGAGTACGACGGTCCGCCGTCGCTGGCGGAGCGCCGGTCCGAGCCGCAGCAGGTCTGGGCCTGACCTGGCGATGAGCGACGAGGAACAGCAGCGCGGTTTCCCCCGGCGCGACGCCGAGGGGCGCATCCTCACCCTCGGCGACCTGCTCGGGGTGAGCCTCGCCGGCCTGGTCATCGGGCTGCTGGCGCTGCTGGTCTTCGAGTGGGCGTTCGCCACCGTCGGCGACAGCGGCTTCGGGGGTACGAACGGCTGGCTCGCGGTGATCCTGCCGCTCTGGCTGTTCTGGGACGAGTTCCGGGCCTGGGAGTTCGGGGCTGCCCGGGTGGTGGCCGCGCTGGCCGGGCTCGGGCTCGGCGTCGTCGCCGGTCTGCTGGTCGCGGGCCTGGCCTCGGGGCTGCCCGCACTGTTCACCGGCGCGTCGGCCGCGGCGGTGTTCACCGTGGTCTACGCCGTCATCTGGTTTCATGGCGTGCACTGGCTGGCCCGGCGTACGGGCTGAGGCACGGAGAGAGTGGGAATGCGGGAATGAGCGCGGCGGTCAAGTACACGCTGGGCCGGGTCGGGCTGTTCGTCGCCGTGCTGGCAGCCCTCTGGTTCGTCGAGATGAACATGTTCCTGCGGCTGATGGTGGCGCTGATCTCCTCGGCCGCGCTGTCGTTCTTCCTGCTGCGCAACTGGCGGGACGAGATGGCCGGGGAGATGGCGGAGGCGTCGGAGCGGCGTCGCGCCGAGAAGGACCGGCTGCGTACCGCGCTCGCGGGCGAGGACGAGCCGGACGCCGAGCGCCGCGACGGCTGAGCGGACGAACGAGAGGGCCCGGCGCCGGAGATGGCGCCGGGCCCCTCGCCGTTCATCGGTCGGCCGAGCCGCTCACCAGTTGGTCGAGCCCGGGACGACCGGCCACGGCCGGTCGGCCGGCTTGATCAGGTACGCGATGCCGCCGGAGCCGGAGGCCACGGTGCCGTTGGCCCGGTAGCGCTTGGTGCGCAGCCAGATCTGCTCGAACTGCTCCCGCTTGTAGACGTTGCGGACCGCGTCGTTGGACGAGGACGCCGGGTCGTTGACGATCACGTCGCCGTCGGCGGTGAAGCCGACGATCACGAACAGGTGCCCGGAGGTGCCGTAGTTGGCCCCGTCCAGCTCGCTGGCGAGGAACGACTGTGAGGTCACCACCGGGATGCCCGCCCTGATGAAGCGTTCCGCCTCGTCCAGCGAGTGCAGCCGGGTGACCCGCGCCTCCAGGCCGGGGAAGCTCGACGCGTACGCGGTGTTGAACGGCCAGTTGCCGGCGCCTTCGTACTCGTAGTCGTAGGTCATCCGGGCGGCGTGGTCGACAGTGGGGTCGGGGTAGGTGGGGTCGACCCAGGAGGTGTCCTCGGCCGAGGGCTTGCGACCCCAGTACTCGACCACCATCTCCGTCGAGGTGGGCGAGCACCACGCCTCACCGCCGCCGTCGTACTCGGGGTACTCGCCGATGTGGATGTTCTGCGAGTAGCGCGGCACGGCCAGCTCGGTGCCCCAGGCGATGCCGCCCCGGCTCGGGGTGACGGTGAACCGGTCCGGCACGTTCGACGCCATCGCGCCGACCATCCGGACCTGCGGCGCGGCGGCCTGACCGGGCGCGCGGTAGAGCGTCAGCCGCAACTGGTACGAGCGCAGCAGCACCCCGGCGTCGGCGTCGTCGATCGAGAACGTGTCGGTCCAGATGCTCGACCACGGGTCGCCCTGGCCGTCCAGCGTGGAGCGCTTGATGTCCTGGTCGCCGGAGGCCCAGCGGCCCATGACGTACCACGGGGTCTGTGCCCCGGTGTTGTACGTGCCGTGCAGCTCGACCTGGATCCAGGTGCCGGCCGGGGTGGCGGCGTTCCACGACGCGACCATCTCGGTGGCGTCGAAGCCGATCCGCCGCTCGGGCGAGGTCCAGGTGGCGTACTCCCAGGTGCGGGTCGTGCCGGTGTGCTCGTCGGTGAACTCGGTGGTGCCCGCCGGGCGGTCGATGGTCAGCGCCGGGTGGCGGCCCGGTACGGCGCGGGTGCCCTGGTGGGTGCCGGTACGCCAGTCGGGGAAGCGGGAGAACTCCTGAAAGGTGATCTGTTCGTCGTGTGTGACGCCCGGTCGCGCGGCTTGTGCCTGGACCGGTGCGCTCGTGGCGAGGAGGGTGAGCGCGGTGAGGCCGGCGAGGGCGGCCGCGCGCATGGGTCTTCCGAACATGGCAGCTCCACAGGGAGACGGCATCGTTGCCGTTCACTGTCGCGCTTGGCGGGAAGTTTCGCCAGATGTTCAGGCATAGAAAATCATTGCCGAAGTGACGATCAGGTCGGGATGGCTAAAGAAAGAGACAGATATTGATATGACCATGTGTCTCCTGGTGGAGTGTGCGGACAACGGGATCTCCCGTACCCCCAGGAGGTTGTCCATGGCCTTCCGCACCTCTCCGCTCCGCCGCCGGCTGGCGCTCGCCGCCGCCGTCGGCCTGACCATCGTCCTCACCGCGGCCGCCGCGCCCGCCGTGGCCCGGCCCGCGCCGGAAGGCTCCGGTGAGCCGGCCACAGTCGCCTACCGGGTGCTCGGCCCGCGTACGGCCGCCGACCGCACCGCCGTCGCCTCCACCGGCGCCGCGATCGACTACTCCGAGCACGGCGTGCTGCACGTCACGGCGACCAAGGCCGAGGCCAACGCGATCACCCGGCTCGGATTCCGGCTCGAGAAGGACGTCGCGCCGGACCCGGGGCACGCCGACGGGGGCATGACCGCGAACGCGTTCCCGCCGGCCGACTCGAACTACCACGACTACGCCGAGCTGACCGCCGTGGTGAACAAGGTGGTCGCCGACCACCCGACGATCGCCCGCAAGCTCAGCATCGGCACGTCGTACCAGGGCCGGGACCTGATGGCGGTGAAGATCTCCGACAACGTCGCCACCGACGAGGCCGAGCCGGAGATCCTGTTCAACGCCCAGCAGCACGCCCGTGAGCACCTGACCGTGGAGATGGCGATCTACCTGCTCAACCTCTTCACCGACAACTACGGCAGCGACTCCCGGATCACCGGCATCGTCAACTCCCGGGAGATCTGGATCGTCCCCACCGTCAACCCGGACGGCAGCGAGTACGACATCGCCACCGGCTCCTACCGCTCCTGGCGCAAGAACCGGCAGCCCAACAGCGGTTCGACAGCCATCGGCACCGACCTGAACCGCAACTGGGCCTACCAGTGGGGCTGCTGCGGCGGCTCGTCCGGCACCAAGTCGTCGGACACCTACCGCGGCCCGTCCGCCTTCTCCGCCCCGGAGACCGCGGCGCTGCGCAACTTCGTCAACAGCCGGGTCGTCGGCGGGGTGCAGCAGATCAAGGCCAACATCGACTTCCACACCTACTCGCAGCTGGTGCTCTGGCCGTACGGGTACACGTACAACAACACCGCCACCGGGATGAACGCCGACCAGTACAACACCTTCGCCACCATCGGGCGGCAGATGGCGGCGACGAACAACTACACCCCGGAACAGTCGAGCGACCTCTACATCGCCGACGGCACCAGCATCGACTGGATGTGGGGCGCCCACAAGATCTGGGCGTACACCTTCGAGATGTACCCCGGCTCGGCCTCCGGCGGCGGCTTCTACCCGCCGGACGAGGTGATCCCGGCGCAGACCTCACGCAACCGGGAGGCCGTGCTGATCCTGTCCGAGTACGCCGACTGCCCGTACCGGGCGATCGGGAAGCAGAGCCAGTACTGCTGACCTCACCACCGGGTGGGAACCCCGGTTCCACCCCCGCCGGGGTTCCCACCCACCCCCACCGTCCGGACGATCTCCGCTGGTCGTGCGCTACCGTGGCACCGACCGTGCCACAGCGAAGCCGGTGTGAAACCGGCGCTGTCCCGCAACTGTGATGCCCCGTACGCGCGGCGCCGGCCTTCCGCCGGCGCCGACGGACGTGGGACGAGCCAGGTCGCCTGCGGCCCGGTCGCGACACGCGCTCTCGAGGAAGGGCGCCTCGCGGACGGGCCTTTCCACCTGTCGGCGAAGCACCACACTCCTCGACCGACAGGAGGCCCCATGTCCAGACGTACCCCCCGGCTCTTCGCCACCGCGCTCGCGGCCGGCGTGCTGCTTCTCGGCGGCTGCGCCGAGAAGACCTCGACCGACACCCCCGCCGCCGGCGGCTCCGGCGGTGCGTTCCCGGCCACCGTCGGCAAGCTGACGCTGGAGAAGCGACCCGAGAAGATCGTCTCGCTCTCGCCGACCTCCACCGAGATGCTCTTCGCCATCGGTGCCGGCAAGCAGGTCACCGCCGTCGACGACCAGTCGAACTACCCGCCCGAGGCGCCCCGCACCGACCTGTCCGGCTACCAGCCGAACGCCGAGGCGGTCGCCTCCCGGAACCCCGACCTGGTGGTGATCTCCGACAACCTCAACAAGATCGCCGACCAGCTCGTCGCGCTGAAGATCCCGGTCCTCCAGATCCCCGCCGCGGCCACGCTCGACGACACGTACCGGCAGCTCACCGACCTGGGCACGCTCACCGGCCACCGGTCCGAGGCGGACGCCGTGGTGCAGAAGATGAAGGACGACATCACCGCGCTGACCAAGGACCTGCCGAAGCGTACGGAGAAGCCGACCTACTACCACGAGCTGGGCCCGGAGCTGTACACGGCGACCAGCAAGACGTTCATCGGCACCATCTACGCGCTCGCCGGCCTGGAGAACATCGCCGACGCGTCCGACGCCGACGGGAAGAACGGCGGCTACCCGCAGCTCTCCCAGGAGGTCATCGTCAAGGCGAACCCCGACTTCGTCTTCCTCTCCGACACCAAGTGCTGCAAGCAGAGCGCCGACACGGTGAAGGCGCGCAGCGGGTGGTCCGGCGTCACCGCCGTGAAGAACAACCAGATCGTGGAGCTGGACGACGACATCGCCTCGCGCTGGGGCCCGCGCGTGGTCGACCTGCTCAAGGTGATCGTCGACGCCACCGCCAAGGTCCCGGCCTGACCGTGGCCGTACGACAGGCGGACTCCGCCCCTCGCCCGGCCGGGACGTCCCAGACGTCCCGGCCGGGTGCCCGGCTGCCCCGGCCCCTGCGGCGCGGGGCGCGCGACGTGGCCGGCACCCCGATCCGTCCCGCCGGGCTGCGCAAGCGCTGGCTGCTCGCCGGTGTCGTGGCGGTGCTCGTCGCGCTGGTCGCGGGCGTCTCCCTCGGCCCGGTCAGCCTGCCGCCCGGCAGCGTCGCGGCCGAACTGCTCAACCTGCTGCCCGGCGTGCACCTGGACAGCGGGCTCACCGAGCGGGAAGTCGCGATCATCACCGAGCTGCGGCTGCCCCGGGTCGTGCTCGGCCTGCTCGTCGGCGCGCTCCTCGCCCTGGCCGGCGGCTGCTACCAGGGCGTCTTCCGCAACCCGCTGGCCGACCCGTACCTGCTCGGCGTGGCGGCCGGAGCCGGATTCGCGGTCACCGCGGCGATCGTCCTCGGTGCCGGGGCGGGCGGGGCGCTGACCGGGCTGCCCGTCACCATTCCGCTCGCCGCGTTCGTCGGGTCGCTCGGCGCGGTCGTGCTGACGTACCTCCTCGGCGCGGCCGGCGGGCGGGACCGATCGCCCGCCACACTGATCCTGGCCGGCGTGGCGGTCTCCGCGTTCTTCGCCGCCGGGCAGACGTACCTGCTGCAACAGCACTCCGACAACATCCAGCAGGTCTACTCCTGGCTGCTCGGACGGCTGGCCACCGCCGGCTGGCACGACGTGTGGCTGGTCCTGCCGTACTTCGTGCTCACCTCCGTGGTGGTGCTGCTGCACCGGCGCGAGCTGGACGTGCTCTCCGTCGGCGACGACGAGGCCGCCGGTCTCGGCCTGCACCCGCAGCGCTCCCGCTACCTGCTGATCGCCGCCGCGTCGCTGGGCACCGCCGCCGCCGTGTCCGCGTCCGGGCTGATCGGCTTCGTCGGCATCATCGTGCCGCACACCATGCGGCTGCTCGCCGGTTCCAGCCACCGCGTGATCCTGCCGCTGTCGATGCTGTTCGGCGGCGCGTTCCTGGCCCTGACCGACGTGGTCGCCCGTACCGCCGCCGCACCCGCCGAGATCCCGATCGGCGTGGTCACCGCGCTGCTCGGCGGCCCGTTCTTCGTGCTGGTCCTGCGTACCGCCCGCCGGGTGGCGATGTGAACGCCCCCGCGGTGCGCGTCCACGACCTGCGGGTCGCCCTGGGCGGCACCCCGATCCTGGCGGGCGTCGACCTCACGGTCGCCGCCGGCGAGTGGGTCACCGTGATCGGACCCAACGGCGCTGGCAAGTCGACCCTGTTGCGCGCCGTCGGCGGCCTGCTCACCGGCCCGGGCGAGGTGGCTCTCTTCGGTACGCCGATCGGCGCGTTGCGCCGACGCGACCGCGCCCGGATCGTGGCCACCGTGGCGCAGTCCCCGGTCGTACCGACCGGCATGTCGGTGTTCGACTACGCGCTGCTCGGACGCACCCCGTACATCCCGCCGCTGGGCCGCGAGTCCGCCGCCGACCTGGCCGCCGTGCACGAGGTGCTGGACCGGCTCGACCTCGGCCCGTTCGCCCACCGCGAGCTGGCCACGCTCTCCGGCGGCGAACGGCAGCGCGTCTTCCTGGCCCGGGCGCTGGCCCAGGGCGCCACCCTGCTGCTGCTCGACGAGCCGACGAGCGCGCTGGACATCGGGCACCAGCAGGAGGTGCTGGAACTGGTCGACCAGCTCCGCCGCGCGCACGGCCTGACGGTGCTCGCCACCATGCACGACCTCTCCATCGCCGGCGAGTACGCCGACCGCCTGGTCCTGCTCGCCGACGGCCGGGTCGCAGCCGCCGGCCCGCCCGAGGACGTGCTCACCGAGGAATTGCTGGCCCGCCACTACCGAGCCCACATCCGGGTGATCCCCGGCGACCACGGCCCCCTGGTGGTCCCCGTCCGCCCAACCTGACCCGTCCCGCCC